>CANGGC010000445.1 GCA_947453125.1 Planctomycetaceae bacterium
AGGAGGTTGCGGGCCACCGGCGGGACGTCGGTGAGGAGCCAGAGCCGCGACTCCCACGAGGGCACGTCGCCCGGCTGAATGCCGATGAACCGCGAGGTGTCGACGAAGCCGGCGCCGCCATGGACGGCGCAGAATCGGTCGGTGCGACGGGCTCCGATCTCCCACGCCCCCGCTCCGCCCATCGAGAAGCCGGCGAGCACCACCCGATCGCGGTCAACCGGAATGATCAAATCGAGGGCGTCGAGGGCCTCGAAGACATCGACCGCCCCGGGCCCCTTCCAGCCGTTGCAGTAGCGGCCGAAGGGATGGAGGACGATGCAATCGTCGGGAAAGAACTCGCCGGTCTTGCGGGCCTTTTGCCAGAGGAAGTGGAGATCGGTGTCACGCTCGCCCCGGCCATGGAGCCAGATCCACACCGGCACCGGCTTGGAGCGGTCGAGCCCCTCAGGCACCACGATCCCGTAGGGCTGCGTTGAGCCGTCGATCCGGGAGCGGTAGGCCAGCGGCACGAATCCCCCCTCACGCCAGCCCTTCCGCCCCGCTGCGAGCTCGTCGAACCGGCGCTCCGCCTCGTCGAGCGCCCAGGTCGCCCGCTCCAAGTGCTGCGCCTCCCACCACTCGCCACACTCCAGGGCATAGGCCACCGCCTTGGGGAAGACCTCGATCTCCGCACGCTGGCCTTCGTCGGGGAAGGGGGTCTGGGCGACCCGCGCCTCGACCGCTTCGAGCCGCTCGGGCACCCGTTCCCAGGCGAGGCGCTGCGCGTCGTCGAGCTTGGCGACGAGGTCAGCAAGCGGGGGTGCCTGGGGAGGAAGACGCCGCTCGATTGCCCCGGCCTTCTCGGCAGCAGCCGTGGCAAGAACGACCAGGAAGAGCAGGCCCAGCCCGCGGAGGGGAAGGAGCGTGCGGGGGAGATCGATGAACATCGGAACCTCGAGGGGGGAATGGAGGGCGGGAATCCCACTCCGGGGGATCGACGTCACGCCGGGGGATCGAAGTCGGGAGCGCTGGGGCCGCGAGCCGCCGGCCGCTTGCGTGCCAACTCCACCCCCGCGAGAATTGTGACGTCGGCCCGGGTGAGGGACAATTCCGCCCCACGAGTCCGCAGCGGCCGGCCCGACGAAACCACGCCAGCCCGACGACAGACCCACGAAGGAGTGTGCCCGCATGCCGGTCGACGAGATCCTTTTGGACGCCGAGGAGCGGATGGAGAAGGCGGTCGATGTGTTCCGCCACCAACTCACCGGCATCCGCACGGGACGGGCCAATCCCGGCCTGGTCGATTCGCTCCGCGTGGAGGTCTACGGCTCGCCGACGCCGATCAAGGCCCTCGCGAGCGTCGGCGCCCCCGAACCGAACCAGATCGTCGTTCGCCCCTTCGATCCCGGCACGATCAAGGACATCGAGAAGGCGATCCAGGCCTCCGACCTCGGCTTCAATCCCCAGAGCGACGGCCGGGTGATCCGGATCACGATCCCTGCGCTGTCGACCGACGTCCGCAAGAAGATGTCGTCGCGGATCAAAGAGCTCGCCGAGGAGGCGAAGGTGGCGATCCGCAACGTCCGCCGCGATGGCAATAAGGCGGCCGACACCGAGAAGACTGACGGCACCCTCACCGAGGACGACTGCGACTCTACCAAGGAGGATGTGCAGGAGCTCACCAAGACCTACGAGGCCAAGGTGGCTGATCTGGCCCGTGCCAAGGAAGCGGAAGTGATGGACGGCTGAGCCTCTGTCACGACGGTTGCAGAAGACGGATCGAGTCGACATCGCCCAGGTACCCAGCACGCATGAGCCGATCGTCGCCCGTGGAAGAGCCGGTGCAGGCCACGGGGATCGTCAAGCGGTACGGGAAGCGCACCGTCCTCGACCGCGTGTCGCTCACCGTCCATCCGGGCATCACCGGTCTCGTCGGGCCCAACGGCGCCGGCAAGAGCACGCTCGTCAA
This sequence comes from Planctomycetaceae bacterium, assembly GCA_947453125.1. Classification (GTDB taxonomy): domain Bacteria; phylum Planctomycetota; class Planctomycetia; order Pirellulales; family UBA1268; genus QWOP01. Next base: position 1,949 of record CANGGC010000445.1, read on the forward strand.
GGCGATCCTCGGCCTCGTGCGACTCGCCGAAGGGGGCGTGCGCGTGTTCGGGCTCGATCCGCGCCGCGAGCCTCATGCCGTGAGGCGGTTCGTCGGCGTTGTCCCGGAGGATGAATGCTCCGTGCCGGGCCTGTCCGGCGTGGAGATGGTGCGCTACGCGGCACAACTCTCGGGGATTCCCGGGATCGAGTCGCTCCGCCGCGCCCACGAGGTGCTCGACTGGTGCGACGCCGGCCAGGAGCGCTACCGCCCGGTGGAGACGCTCTCGGTGGGGATGAAACAGAAGATCTCGTTCGCAGCGGCGATCGTCCACGACCCGCGGATGGTGATCCTCGACGAGCCGACCAACGGCCTCGATCCTATCGAGCGGCGGGCGATGCTCGGCCGGCTCACGACGCTCGCCCGCGACCACGGCAAGACAATCCTCGTGTCCACCCACGTCCTCCCCGACGTGCAATCGATCTGCGAGCGCGTCATCGTCCTCGCCGGTGGCCGGGTGCGGCTGACCGGATCGATCCACGAGCTGACCCAGCCGGCGATCCCCGAGGAGCGCCTCGAAGTGATCGGGCCGGTCGATGAGCTCGTCGGCCGCCTCATCGCCCGCGGGATCCCCGCCCGCCGTGCCCGGCCAGTCGACCTCTTCCCCTCCGCGGCCGGGGCGGACGTCCGAGACTCCGCCACTGTCGAGACCGTGACGCCGGGGGATGGAGCGCACGAGGGGGTCGTCCTGTTCCAGCTCACCGTTCCTGAGGCGCTTGCCGCCGTGTGGTCGGAGGTGCACCAACTCGGCATCCGGGTCCGTTCGCTGAAAGCCTCCTGCCGCCCCTTCGAGGAGGTCTTTCTCGAGGCCCTGCAAGCCGCCCAAGCGTCCCCGACGGAGTCCCTCCATGCCGCTCCATGACGTCGGCTACCGGCCCTGGCAGGGGCGGCGCAGCGGCTCGCTGGCCGCGATCCTCGTGATTGCCATGACCGGCATCAAGCTGGCGTGGACGAGCCGCTGGCTGCGCCGGGCGGTGTTCTTCGCCTGGAGCCCGGCGCTCGTCTTTGCCGGAAGTTTCTTCGTCTTCGAACAGGCGATCGACGAGGGGCGACTGGGGTCGATCCAAGACAGGGCCCGCGTCGGCCGCAACGTCGACGGTGTGGGGATCCTCGGACGGGTGATTGCCGACTCGCTCGGTCAGTCCGACGCGTCTCCGCCCGATCGGCACGAGACCCGTGAGGAGGAGGCCGATCGGACGCGCCGGGCCGTCTGGTCGCGGCTGATGCTCGCCTTCATGCGCTCGCCCCAGGCGATCCTCCTGGCGATTGTGGTGGGGCTGGTGGCGCCGGCCCTGGTGTCGCGCGATCTGCGGGCGAAGGCCTGGCTGATCTACTTCACGCGCCCGGTGGGGAAGTTTGAATATGTCGCCGGGAAGCTCCTCATCCTCGGCCTCCTCGTGGCCTCGATCACGATGCTGCCGGCGCTGGCCCTGTGGGTGATGGGGGTGGCGGTGAGCCCGAGCATCTGGGTGGCGGTGACGACGTGGGATCTGCCCGTGCGGATCATCGTCGCCAGCCTGGC
>CANGGC010000446.1 GCA_947453125.1 Planctomycetaceae bacterium
GTCAAACCATGGCGAGGAAGAGGATTGTGATGCGGACAGGCGAGGCGCTCGTCGAGGCTGACGAGGCCTGGAGCGCAGCGGAGCCCGAGGTGGTGATCGGCGAGCTCGACGGGCCGGTCGGCCATGCGATCGCCAATCTCATCGGCGATCAGGTGAAGGGGCACACACGCGTCTGGGCGATCCTCAACAGCGACGTGCAGGTGCGTCCCGCCACGCTCATGGTGAGCAAGTACACGGCGCCCAACGCCCGCTACACGAACATCCTCATGGGGACGGTGCAGGCGGCGGTGGCCAATGCCGTCCTCGATTCGGTCCGTGCCGGAGACATCCCCAAGGGGGCCGTGAACGATATCGGGATCATCGTGGCGGTGTGGCTCGACCCGGCGGTGGCCGATCCGAAGGTGAAGATCGATCACGAGGTGCTCTTCGAGACGCATCGGGCGGCCACGGCCAAGGCGATCCACAAGGCGATGAACAACGAGCCATCGATTGACTGGCTCCTGAAAAACCAGAAGAAGGTCGGCCACTACTTCCACGAACTCGGTGTAAAGGGGGAGCTGTGAGCCGCTCAACTGCCCTGCCAGCCCGCTGACTTTTTTCTCCCTGCCCGTCCCACGCCACTCCCCGAGATTTGTTTTTATGCCCCGCGCTTCCCGAGCCCCGGTCAAGATCTCCCCGAAGCAGGTCGATGCCGCTTGGAAGCTCGCCCGGGAGCGGTACGCCGCCCTCGGCGTCGACGTCGACAAGGCGATCAAGCGATTGAAGTCGATTCCCGTCTCGCTCCACTGCTGGCAGGGGGACGACGTGGGGGGATTCGAGCAGCAGGGGGACGCCATCGGCGGTGGCTTGGCGGTGACGGGAAACTATCCTGGCCGGGCGCGGACGCCCGACGAACTGCGGGCCGATCTCGATCAGGCGCTCGCGCTGATTCCAGGGAGCCACCGGCTCAATCTCCATGCGTTCTACGGGGAGTTTGGCGGGAAAAAAGTCGACCGCGACAGCATCGAGCCGGTCCACTTCAAGGGCTGGATCGCCTGGGCCAAGGAGCGGGGTGTGGGGCTCGATTTCAACCCCACCTGCTTCGCCCACCCCAAGGCCGCCGACGGGTTCACGCTTGCCAGTGCCGACAAGAGCATCCGGAAGTTCTGGATCGAGCACTGCCGACGGAGCCGGGAGATCGGCGCTGCGATGGGCAAGACGCTCGGGAGCCCGTGCGTGACGAATGTTTGGGTGCCCGATGGCTTCAAGGACACCCCCGCCGATCGGATGGGGGCCCGGGGCAGACTTGCCGATTCGCTCGATGCGGTGTTCGAGAAGAGCTTGCCCGCCAAGCACCTTCTCGATGCGGTGGAGCCGAAGCTGTTTGGGATCGGGGCCGAGGCCTGCACGGTTGGGTCGGCGGAGTTTTACCTCGGGTATGCCATCACCCGAAAGAAGCTCCTCTGTCTCGATGCCGGCCACTTCCATCCCACCGAGACGATCTCCGACAAGATTTCGAGCGTGCTCCTCTATCTCCCGGAGATCCTCCTCCACGTCAGCCGCGGCGTCCGCTGGGATAGCGACCATGTCGTGACCTTCAGCGACGATCTCCAGGCGATCGCCCGCGAGATCGTCGCCTGCGGTGATCCCTCCCGGGTGCATGTCGGGCTCGACTACTTCGACGCCAGCATCAACCGGATCGCCGCCTGGACGATCGGCACGCGGAACATGCTCAAGGCGTTGTTGCTCGCGCTCCTCGAGCCGCCGGGAATCGGGGCCGCGGAGGAGGCGGGGGACACGACGACACGGCTCGCCCTGCAGGAGGAGGCCAAGGGGCTTCCGTTCGGGGCGGTGTGGGACTACCACTGTGAGGTCGAAGGGGTACCGGTGGGGGAGGCGTGGCTCGCCGACATCCGCCGCTACGAGGATCAGGTCACGGGGAAACGGACATGACGACGCAAGATCACGAACACGCCGGGCACGGGATGATTGACGAGGTCGAGTCGCCGGCCGTCGGCTCGGAATACGAGCGCCAGCGCGTCCCGGAGCGCGCACTCAAGGGCCCGAGTGCCTTCTGGGGGATGTATGCCGGCGAACATACCGCCGGCACCGAATTCATGATCGGCCCACTGTTCGTGAAGTGGGGGGCCGATGCCTTCAGCCTCATCGTCGGCCTGCTGATCGGCAATCTCCTTGCCGTCCTCACCTGGCGCTATCTCACGGCTCCGATCGCCTGCAGCGAGCGGCTCACGCTCTACTACAAGATGGAGAAGATCGCCGGCCGCGGCCTGGTGACGATCTACAACCTCGCCAACGGCCTCCTCTTCTGCTTCCTTGCCGGGTCGATGATCACGGTGTCAGCGACGGCGGTTGGGCCGTTCTTCCCCGAGGGGACGATCGCGATGCCGACGTTCTCCTCGACGATGCCCACAGGCCCCGCTTGGATCATCTCCTGCATTGTCATCGGTGCGGCGATGACGTTTGTCGCCCTCAAGGGCTATGACGTTGTCGCCCTCGTGGGCCACTATTCCGCCCCGTGGATGTTTTTGATCTTTCTCGCCTGCGCCATCGTGACGCTCGGGAAACTGGGAACGACGGACGTCTGGGCGCTCCTCACCCCGCCTCCCGGCACGAAGCAGTCGATCTCATTTGTGGGGATCGTCCTCTTCGCCTGGTTCTGCAACGCCGCGATGCACATCGGCATGGCCGATCTGTCGGTGCTTCGGTTTGCAAAGAAGCCGAGCGCGGGCTGGGCAAGCGCCGCGGGGATGTTCCTCGGCCACTATGTCGCCTGGATCTGTGCGGCCCTCCTTCTCATCTACTGGGTGAAGGAGCGGGGAGTGAACCCGCAGGAGGGGAAGGATCCGGGCACGATGGTCAATGATGCCGTCGGATGGGCCGGGCTCATCTGCGTCATCATCGCCGGCTGGACAACGGCCAATCCGACGATCTACCGGGCCGGCCTGGCCTTTCAGGGAGTGCTCCCCGCGCTCTCCCGCACCGGGGCCACGCTTCTGGCAGGCGCGGTGTGCATCGCGGCGGGGATTTTCCCGGCGTTCGCGATGCGGCTCCTCGACTTCGTTGGCGTCTATGGCACGATCCTCGCGCCGGTCGGCGGGCTGATCGTCGTCGATCACTTCCTCGCCGATCTCGTCGGGATCGACCGCGACCCGGCGGCGAAGAGCGGCGCTTCGTTCAACATGGCCGTCCTTGTCGCCTGGCTCGTGCCGGTGCTCATAGGCCTCTCGATGACCTCTGTGTCGCCGGTCAATCCGTGGGGATTTGAGGTGCCGCCGTGGTATCTCCCGCTTCCCTGCACGATTGCCTGCGGCATCCTCTACATCCTCCTTTCGAAGTTCGCCGGCGGCCGGGCCGCGGCGGCCGCCTGATCCCGGGAGTTCGAAGCGATGACGACCTCTGAAAAATCGCCGTACCACACGCCGGCCAAGTTTGTCGGGCTTGCGGCCCTTGCCGGCACGATCCTCCCTCCGGTGGCGTTTCTCTTCGGGGCGATGTCGCTCGAC
>CANGGC010000447.1 GCA_947453125.1 Planctomycetaceae bacterium
CGAAGAAGGCGATCCGCAAGGGGCTCAAGGTGATGTGCCGGGAAAGCCAGATGGCCGTCGCCGCGGCGCAGCGTGCCCTCCATGACTGCGGTTTGTTGGGGGCGAATCGTGTCCCCGAGCGATTTGGGTGCGTCTTCGGGTCGGACTACATGCTCACGTTGCCGGAGGATTTTACCTCTGGTGTGGCCAAGTGCCGTGGTGCCGACGGGGGCTTCGAGTTCGATCGTTGGGCCACCGACGGGATGCCGCTGCTCAACCCGCTGTGGTTGCTGAAATATCTCCCCAACATGCCCGCCAGCCACATCGCCATCTACAACGATCTCCGGGGGCCGAGCAACTCGTTGACGCTCCGCGAGGCCAGTGGCCACATGGCCGTCGGCGAGGCGACGATGACGATTCAGCGTGGGGCCGCCGATGTCATGCTCGCCGGTGCGACCGGCACGCGCGTCCACCCCATGAAGACGGTCCACGCCCTCCAGAGCGAGCAAGTGGCCTTCGGGCCGGACGATCCTGCGACCTGGAGCCGGCCCTTCGACCGACACCGGCGCGGCATGGTGCTCGGCGAGGGGGCTGCGGTGCTCGTCCTCGAGGAACTCGAGCATGCCCGTCGCCGCGGGGCAACGATCCTCGGCGAGGTGCTAGGGCATGCGTCCCGCCACGCCGCTGACAGTCTCAACATGGGACTGCGGCGGAAAGCGCTCGCCCTGGCAATGGCCCGCGCGCTCGGAATGGCAGACCTTCCCGGCGGGCGTCCCGGGCATCTTCATGCCCACGGCTTGAGCACCGTGGGAGGGGATCGCTGCGAGGCCGAGGCGCTCGGCGACGTCCTTGGCGCCGGCGCGGTCGGGATCCCCACCGTGGCGGCGAAAGCCAACTTCGGCAATCTTGGCGCCGGCAGCGGACTCGTGGAATGCATTGCCAGTCTGTGGGCGATGCGCCACGGGAAGCTCTTCCCGTTGATCAACTACACGACCCCCGATCCGGAGTGCCCGATCCGGGCCGCGGTTGCCGGTGACGAAGCGGGCGCCTCCTTTCTCTCGGCCTCCGTCACCCCCCAGGGGCAGGCAGGTGCGGTGGTGATCGGCGGCTGGAACCTCGGTGCCTAAGCCTGCGGGCTCGGCGGGGAACGAGCGTTCCCTGCCCCCATCCTCCGCGGGGCGGATGGAGGCTCCTTGACAGTCGAGTGCCCTCCCCATACCCTTCCGGGTTGTGCCTCGTGGAGGTGGCTGCTGGAGTTCGGAGCGCCGTCGGGTGACGCGTCTCGGAGGGGGAGTTCCCCTTCGGTGTCGCGTGGCCGGGCGGGCGACCAGTTCGTGTGTGGCGTCGGCCGTCCGGTATCGTTCCACAGGCAAGAGTGCCTGGTGGGCTTGCCGGTTCGGGACATCGCTGCCAACGTCGGGTCAACGTGCCGCTGGTGGCTGTTGCCGCCTGGAGGCATGTTCCGAGTTGACAGTCGGTCCCGAGCCAGTGCCGACATTCGCAGGATCGAGACCTCGCGCCGCTCCCCGCGGGCGGTGCCGAGGTAGACCGACCACGACCTTGTTCGCCGAGATCGCCGTCCGAGACACCCATGAAGCCAGAAGAAATACTCCGCATCGTCGATGCGATTCACCGCGACAAGACCATCGACAAGGAGATCGTCTTTCAGGCGATCGAGGCGGCGCTTGTCACCGCCCTGACGCGGCAGTACGGCGAAGCCTCCGATGTGCAGGTCGCGATCGATCGAGCCGACGGCCGCGTCCATGGCAGTCGTGACGGCGTGGAGATTGACACGGCCGAATTGTCGGGGCGGATCGGTGCTCAGACGGCCAAGCAGGTCATCATCCAGAAGATCCGCGAAGCGGAGCGGGATGCGATCCACGACGAGTTCGAGGAACAGATCGGCCTGATGGTCTCGGGCGTCGTGAGCCGCTTCGAAGGGGCCACGGCCACCGTTACTCTCGGGGCCACCGAGGCGATTTTGCCGCGCAGCGAGCAGATCCCCGGCGAGACGTTCCACCCCAACGAGCGCATTCGGGCGACGATCTTCGAGGTCCGGAAGGTCGGCAGCCGGGTGAAGATCATCCTCTCCCGGATCCGTCCCCAACTCGTGCAGCGGCTTTTCGAGCAGGAAATTCCCGAGATCGCCGATGGCGTGATCGAGATCAGGGCGATCTCCCGTGAGCCGGGCTACCGGAGCAAGGTGGCCGTCATCAGTTCCGACGCCCGTGTCGACTGCGTCGGCGCCTGTGTTGGCGTTCGCGGCAATCGCATCAAGAACATCGTCGAGGAACTCGGCGGCGAGCGGATCGACATTGTCCGGTGGAGCGACGATCTTCAGGTCCTGGTCCCCAACGCCCTGCAGCCCGCCGAGGTTGACGAGGTGATCCTCTGTCAGATGCTCGGCCGCGGCATCGTGCTGGTGCGTGAGGATCAGCTGTCCTTGGCGATCGGCCGCCGGGGCCAGAACGTCCGTCTCGCCAGCAAATTGTGCGGCTGGGATATCGAGATCATGACCCGCGAGGAACTCGACCAGCAGATTGAGCGTGCCGTCACCGGGTTCTCCTCGATCCCGGGGCTCGATGAGTCGGTCGCTGAAAAGCTCGTCGGTGAGGGATTCCTCTCCTACGATGATTTGTCGGTGATCGAGCCCGACGACCTCATGGAGATGGGCGGGATCTCGGCCGAGACGGTCGATCAAATCGTCGCCGAAGCCGAGGTGCGAGCCGCGCAGGCGGAGGCCGCCGCCGCCGACGAGCGTCGCAAGCAGAGAGAACAGGATCGTGTCGACCGGGCCACGGCCGAGGCCGATGCCGCCGAGCAAGCGCTCACGGCAGCCCGTGAAGCTCGGGAGCCAGCCGCCGACGGGGATGGCTCTGCGGCTGGAGCAACCTCTGGAGGAGGCTCCGAGGCTGCCGCCGAAGGGGACTCACCGGCAGGTGGGCGGGAGTGATGGGCAGGCTGGAAGTTGTTTTTTGGTCTGTAAAAAAGGCCTTTTTGGCTTCCGCAGAGCGAGTCAGCTGCGGTGGCTGGTGCGATGGTGACGGTGGGCTCTGTTTTGCAAGCGACGGTGTTCCGGGTAGGTTGGCTGGGTCGGGATTCGGGTCTGATGGCCCTCCCGCTGGTGTGATCACGTGGGCGGTGGCCCGACGAGGTGAGCGTGGCAGTTCGTATCTACACCCTGGCGAAGGAATTGAAACTCGACAGCAAAGAGCTTGTCGAGATCTGTTCCCGCGCTGGTATCCAGGACAAGGGCTCGGCGCTCGCCAGCATGACCGACGAGGAAGTCGCCCGGCTCAGGGAGTTCATGGCCGGCAAGGCGGCGAAGCCTGCTGAGAGGCCTGCCGCCGGTGGGGCGGCGCTCGTGCGGCCCGCGGTGCCCGTGCGCCCCGTCGTCAGCGGCAAGCCACCGGTGATCACCGCCAAGAGTCCTTCATCGACGGCGACGAAACCTACCTCGTCGACCCCTCCTGAGCCGAAGCCGGCGGTCGTGATGCGGCCGCTCTCCGGTCCGCTGGGGGCCA
>CANGGC010000448.1 GCA_947453125.1 Planctomycetaceae bacterium
CAAGCCCACGATCACGCCGCTGGGGCGGGAGCTTGTCCGGCTTCCGGCTCATCCACGGCTCGCCCGGCTCCTCCTCGCCGGCGCCCGACATGGCGTGCTCCGCGAGACGTCGGTGGCCGCGGCGATGCTCTCGGAGCGCGATCCTTTCCGCACAGCCGCCCATGGCCGCAGCGGCCCGCGCGACCGGATGACCGTTCGCACCCGCTCCGATGTCGTCGATCGGGTCGCGGCGCTGCAGATGTTCCATGCCGGGATCCCCCTTGGCGGCCATCCGTCGACGGCCGATCTCGATCCCCATCCCGGCGGGGCACGGACGGTGCTCCGGGCGGCCGAACAGCTCTACCGGCTCGTCGATGTCGATCTCGCGCCGCGCGCCGCCGATCCGGCCACGGCCCTGATGCAGGCGCTGCTCGAGGCCTTCCCCGACCGGCTCGCAAAGCTCCGGCCGGGGGCCAACGACCGAGCGACGATGGTCGGCGGCCGCGGCCTCCGTCTCGACGGCGGATCCCGCGTCCGGCAGGAGCCGCTCGTCCTCGCGATCGATCTCGACGACGGTGGCGGCGAGGCCCGCGTCCGACAGGCAAGCGCTGTCGACCGCGAGTGGCTCGACGACGAGGGCCTCCATACTAATCTCACCAGTGGCGAAGAGCTCCTCTTCAGCCCCTCACGCCGCCAGGTGGAGGCCCGCCGACGCACCGCCTGGATCGATCTGGTCCTCGAGGAGACGCCGGTGGCGATCAGCGATCCGGTCGCTGCCGCAGCCCTCCTTGCCGCGGTCGCCCGGCAGGAGCCGGCCCGCAGCCTCCCCGATCCGGATTCGGCCGCCGGCCGCTTCCGGCTCAGGGTCGATTGGCTCGCGCGGACGATGCCAGATCTGGAGATGCCTGCGCTCGACGATGCCGCCCTCCTGGCAATGCTCCCCGAGGTCTGCCACGGGCTGCGGTCGCTCGACGAAGTCCGGGCGGCCGACTGGCTGAGCCGTCTCCAGGGGGCGGTCGGCTGGGAGCGGCTCCCCCTCGTCGAACGGCTAGCGCCTACCGAGCTCGAACTCGCCGGGGGACGCTGCTACCGGCTCGAATACCGCCCCGACGGCCCACCAATCCTCGCCGCCCGGATCCAGGAGCTCTTCGGCACGCTCCAGACGCCGCGGGTGGCCGAAGGCCGGGTGCCGGTTCTCGTCCATCTTCTCGGGCCCAACCACCGCCCGCAGCAGGTGACCTCAGACCTCGAGAGCTTTTGGCGCACCACCTACCACGAGGTGCGGAAGGAGCTCCGCCGCCGCTACCCGAAACACCCCTGGCCCGATGATCCGCTCACCGCCGCCCCCCCGCGTCCCCGCCCGCGCGCTTGACAGCCTCAGGCGTACGACCGAGCCACAGACGTGCTACGACCCGCTGAACCGCACCTTCTCCCCCGGCGCCACCGTCACGGCACGTCTGACCGGGCGCCGGTTGTAAGGGGCGTGCGCACGGGACAGCGCGTGCCTTTGGTGTCGTTTATCGCGCGTGCAACGGCTTGTTTTCCAGGGCTGATGATCGCCGCAGCCCCGCGTCGATCGTCATCTTCGCCGGCCCGCTCCCACGGAACGGCACAGTTCCATCCCCCTGGAAAGAAGCAGGAGTCCCCCCATGCGTCGAGTGGTCGTGTTGATGGCGATCGTTGCCACCCTCGTGGTGACCGGTGTTTCGAATGCCCAGCAGATCCGTGGCCAGCAGGTCGGTGCCCAGCGCAACGGGCCGGTCGCGAAGCTCGTCGAACTCGAGCGTCGCAAGAACGAATGGCTCCGTCAGCGGTTCCTCGGCAAGTGATCGCGTTGGTCGCGGCGGCGCGGCCCGTCGGGGCACCATCCCCCCCCCCCGGTGCCGATCGATGAGGCCCGCCGCTCGCGACTGGCTCGATAGCTTGAGACGGTTCTCCACGGAGCACCGGCTCTCCAGGCCACAGAGGCCGGAGCCGGTGCCCGTGGAAACCGGAACGGGGCTCTTCCCATCCGCCGGCCCCTCTTTGGCGGCCGCAGCCCAGGCATCGATCCTCGCCGCTCACGCGGCGGCTTGGGGCATCCCGACACTCAGCAGGCTCGCTGCGGCGTTTCCCGACGGCGCGATCGTCGTGACGACTTCGCCCACTGGCCTAACTGCGTGGAGCGATCTGATCTCCCGCCTCCCCGCCCCCATCGCGGAGCGTGTGGCGACCGCCACGGAAATTGAATACCGCGGCTGGTGCATGCGCCTCCCCGACGAAGCCCACCGGCTCCACGCCGTGGTCTGGAGCTGGATCAAGGCCCCGCTCCCTCCCCAGCGCCGGCCCGACTTCACCTCCTTCCCGATTGCCGACAGCGCCGACTACTGGGTGCTCCGCTACGGCCATACGAGCGTCGAAGAGGGGGGCCAAAGCGCCGATCTGTTCTCCTGGGACGGCGCCGTGGCAACGCGTCTGGCCACCGGCATCACCGAGCGTTTCCGCTCACGAGGCTGACAAGCGCTGGGGCTGCCGTTGGCAGCCGGGTAGCAGGTGGGGTATCGTACTCCCTCCTGTCCCCCCTCCTTCAGGAGCCACTCCGTGCCCCAGACGTCAGTCTTCGTCCGTTTCATCCTGCCGCTTGTCGGCCTCCTTCTGGCGCTTTCGGCGACAGAGGCCTCCGCCCAGCAGGGCAAGCCCCGAGCTGCCGGCAAGAAGCCGAACATCCTCGTCATCTGGGGCGACGACATCGGCACCTGGAACATCAGCCACAACAACCGCGGCATGATGGGCTACAAGACGCCAAATATCGACCGGATCGCCCGCGAGGGTGTTTCGTTCACCGACTACTACGGCCAGCAAAGCTGCACCGCCGGCCGGGCGGCATTCCTTGGCGGCAACGTTCCTGTCCGCACCGGGATGACGAAGGTCGGCCTTCCTGGCGCCAAAGAGGGCTGGCAGAAGACCGACGTGACGATCGCCACCGTGCTCAAGGCCCAGGGCTACGCCACCGGCCAATTCGGCAAGAATCATCAGGGAGACCGCGACGAGCACCTCCCCACGATGCACGGCTTCGATGAGTTCTTCGGCAATCTCTATCACCTCAACGCCGAAGAGGAGCCGGAACACCGCGACTACCCGGGTGACAGGAAGCTGGCCAACGGCAAGACCTTCCGCGAGACCTACGGACCCCGTGGCGTGCTGAAGTGCAAGGCCGACGGCAAGGGGGGGCAGTCGATCGAGAACACCGGCCCGCTCACGAAGAAGCGGATGGAGACGATCGACGAGGAAACCGTCGCCGCCGCCAAGGACTTTATCGCCCGGCAGTCGAAGGGGGGCGAGCCGTTCTTCTGCTGGTGGAACGCCACGCGGATGCATTTCCGCACCCACATCAAGGAAGCGAGCCTCGGGAAGTCGGGGCAAGATGAGTACGGCGACGGCATGGTGGAGCACGACGGCCACGTTGGCGAGCTTCTCAAGGCCCTCGACGACCTCGGCCTCGCCGACGACACGATCGTTCTCTACTCCACCGACAACGGCCCCCA
>CANGGC010000449.1 GCA_947453125.1 Planctomycetaceae bacterium
CCGCCGAGCACCATCTTCCGCAGCAGCCCCGCTTCGACGAGCTCGGTGAGTGTCCGGTAGACCGTCGGCCGGCTCGCGGAGGCGCCGTCGGGGGTGCCGCGGAGATCGGCAAGGAGTTGCTCGGCGTCGAAGTGCTCGTGGCGGGCGCAGACATGCTCGACGATCATCCGCCGCTGCCGCGTGATCCGCTTCCCCCGGGCCTGGAGAAACTCCTCGAACCGCTCGCGCGGCGTCAGCGCCACATCGACCTTACCGAGCGAGAAGTCGGAGGTGGTGGGCATGGCGAAGCGTTTCTCGATCAAAAGAAGGATGAGGGCATTGTATCACCCCTTCCAAGCCCAGGGTTGTCCGCAAACGACGGCAGCCAGACCGTCGCCGGCCTGGCTGCCTGTCTTTTCGGTCGTGCCTGTTGGCGAACCCGATCGGAGCCTGTTCAGCTGATCCGGTCGAGGAGACGCTCGAGGGCGAGATCGAGTTTCTCGGGGGTCTCGTACGATCCTTCCGCGATGGCGGTGCGGATCGCCGCAACCCGGTCGAAGCGGATGTCGGACGCGGTCTCGGCCGCACGAACCCCGTCGACCGAGAGGTCGATCTGGTCGTGAACCTGACCGACGCCCATTCCCTGCGTCGCCTGGGCGGCCTTCGCCGTCTCCACCGCGCCGGTTGACTTGACGGCGGCAGCGGCACGGGCACCCTGCGTGAACGTGATACCGAAGATGTTCATGGTGGTACTCCTTGCAGGCGGCTTTCCGCTTCCCTCGACCCTCCGGCACGTACGCTGACGTGAGCCGGAGAGTTCACTTGTCCGGAAGGAAGAAAACGGATCCGCCTGAACGTTCCTATTGTTGCCGCGCTTCCTCGGACAAGCGACACCAGTCGCTGTCCGCCGTCCCTCCCGGATCCATCCCGGCTTGGGGCGCCACGGACCTTCTCTTATTTCTCGACCAACCAGCGGGCGGAACTGGAGGAAAAAAACCGAATCCTTTGTGTCGCCCTGATCCGCCCTGCCCTCCCGACCTGCCCGCCCTGCCCAGCTTTCGGAGGTTTTCGCTCCGGAGTCGGGTAACGGCCGGCTGCGGCCGGGCTCACATCGCGAACTCGGGGCGGCGACGTTCGAGCTGGTTTTGCAGCCGCTCGACGATGGCGCTGTGCATCTGGCTGACGCGGCTCTCGGAGAGATCGAGCGTGGCGCCGATCTCCTTCATCGTCAGTTCCTCGTAGTAGTAGAGGATGATGATCAGCCGCTCGTTGCGGTTGAGGCCCTTCGTCACCAGCCGCATGAGGTCGCCCTTTTGGATGCGGCGGGTCGGGTCCTCCCCCTTCTTGTCCTCGAGGATGTCGATCTCGCGGACGTCCTTCGAGCTGTCGGTCTCGCACCACTTTTTGTTGAGGCTGACGAGGCTGGCGGCGTTGGCTTCGACGAGGAGTTTTTCGAAATCCTCCCGCGAGAGCTGCATGTATTCGGCCACCTCGGCGTCGGCCGGCGCCCGGCCGAGCTTCGCCTCGAGCGTCTTGAGCGCCTCGTTGAGCTTGCTGGCCTTGCTCCGCACGAGCCGCGGCACCCAGTCCATCGTCCGCAGTTCGTCGAGCATCGCGCCGCGGATTCGCGGCACGCAGTACGTCTCGAACTTCACCCCGCGGGCCATGTCGAACGCGTCGATCGCGTCCATGAGCCCGAAGGTGCCCGCCGACGTGAGATCGTCGAGTTCGACCCCCTCGGGGAGCCGCGACCAGATCCGCTCGCCGTTGTAGCGGACGAGCGGCAGGTAGATCTCGATGAGCCTGTTACGGAGCTGCTCGTTGGACTGATCGGCTTTGAACTGCTTCCAGAGCTCCTGGATATCCTCGGCCGTCAGCTGTGCAGCATGTTGATTCGCCACGACATCCTCCATGAAAGGGCACGCTCGCCACGGCCGGGATGTCGGGCCTCCCGCAGAAGGAGACCCGGCCTTCCGGCCGCCGAACCTCTGTCAATCGTCCGCCAAGGCCCCGGTCCATGAGCCATTCCGTCTGGGACCGCAATTCCGCCACATCTCCTCCCGGCGAACACTGCCGGAAGAATCCGTGGTGGCGTCAGGCCACCCTGAGCGCCTCTTCTTCACCGACCGTCACGAACACCACCATTGAATCTTCACCCGTTGCCTCCTCGTCGGAGAGCACCTGGAGCATCGGCAGTTGTCGGCACAGCCGGTCGCGCGCTTGACTTCGACCATGGGCCGGGACGACCACGACAGCGGGCGCCCCACGCTCGATCCGCGGCGCCACCGCCCGGCGGACCTGGGCGATGATCCGGGCGGCGTCGAGGGGCCTGTCGGAGAGGAGCGTGTCGAGGGCGGGCGTGGCGACGCGGACGACGACCAAGCGGCCATCCGCGTCGCGGCCGCGGCGGCAGATCGTTGCTGCCCGTTCGCGGCGGACCGCCTCGGCGAGCTGGGCTGGCGTGGCGTCGCTGCCGGCATGATCAGCGAGCACTTCGAGGACCTCCGAGAGGGGCCTGATCGGCACCCCCTCGCGGACGAGCAGCTGCAGCGCCCGGTGGATCCGTGCCAGGGGGAGGCCGTCGCCCGTCGACTGCTCGACGAGGGCCGGCTGCGTGGCCCGGAGGGATTCCAGGAGCCGGGCCACCGCCTCGCGGGAGAGGAGCTTGTCGGCATGCCGGCGGATCGACGACTCGAGTGCCTGCCTGATGCAGGCCGTCTCGTCGAGGACCGAGGCGCCTCGTTTCCGGGCCGTTTCGGCAAGGGCCTGGCCAACCCAGACGCCGCGGCGCTGGCCCCCCGGCTCGACCCCCTCGGGGCCATCGAGGGAGAGTGGTTCGCCGGCCCTTGGCAATGCCAGCCGCCGTCCCTCGGGAAGGACGCCGTCGGCCGCCGGATCCCCGGCCACCGTGACCCGGTAGCCGCGCGGAGGGAGGGAAAGGTTGTCGCGGAAGGCCACCTGCGGGACCACCATCCCCAGGTCGGCGCCGATCTCGGAACGCATCTGGCGAACCGCCGCGATCAGCGCCGCATCGGGGCCGGCAAGGAGAGGGAGCAGCCCGGCCCCGAGTTCGACGACAATCGGCTCGTCCACCGGGATGGTCGGGGAGCGGGCCGATTCGCCGCTCGCCGAGCCGGCTGGCGGGGCCACGAGGGCGTTTTGTTGACGGGTTAGGAGGATCGCACCGACGCCGAGCGTGGCCGCCATCGCCAGGAGTGGCACGCGGGGGAGGCCGGTGAGCGAGAGGGCAACGAGGAAGGCAGCGGTGATGACGAGGACATGGGCCCGCGAGAAGAACTGCCGGCCGAGTTCCCGCGGCAGGTCGACCGCCTGGCTCGATCGCGAAATCAGCAGGCCCGTTGCCACCGACACGAACAGCGCCGGCACCGCGCTCACCAAGCCGTCGCCGATCGTCAGCCGTGAATAGACGTCGACGGCGCGACGCAGGGGCATGCCGTGCTGCACGACGCCGATCGCGAGTCCGCCGACGATGTTGACCGCAGTAATGATCACCCCGGCC
>CANGGC010000450.1 GCA_947453125.1 Planctomycetaceae bacterium
CAGGAGCCCGCCAGGTGGGGAGCCCGGCCAGGGCATCGGGCCCGAGGATGAGGTGGAGGCTGTCTGCGGGATAAGCCGACGCCAGGGCCTCGAGCGTGTCGACCGTCCAGCTCACGCCGCCACGATCGAGTTCGGCGGCGTGGATCTCGAAGGCGGGTTGCCCGCCGGTCGCCAGCGTCAGCATTGTCTTGCGATCCGCAGCCGCGGCCAGCCGCCGCCCCTGCTTGTGGGGCGGCGTGGCGGCGGGGACGAAGAGCACCCGGTCGAGCTGGGCCTGCTCCCGACAGCTCTCGGCGACGAGGAGATGGCCGAGATGCACCGGATCAAAACTACCGCCATAGATTCCCAATCGCATCGCTTCGAGTTCCCGGGAGCCGTTGGCAGGCCCTCCCGTTGGCCGCATCGGCCTCCGGGGGTCTAATCCATTCATGGCAGATCAGCATACGGGCCAGCGCGATCTCTTCGAGCACCGCCCCGAGTGGGAGGAGGATGACGCCCGTCAGGGGACGGTGGCCACCGTCGTCCTCCCCGACGGCGTTGACAAGCCGCTCGATTACCTCGTGCCCGAGCGCCTCGCCGGGGCGGTGGAGCCGGGACGGCGCGTCTGCGTGCCGCTCGGGAGGGCCAACCACGAACGGATCGCCTACTGCGTCGCCCTGCGGAGTGGCGAACTTCCAGCGACACCGCTCAAGGAGGTGATCGGCGTCGAGGATCCGGCCCCGCTCCTCTCGCCGCGGATGCTCGAACTGACGAAGTGGATGGCCGAGCGGTGGATGGCGCGCTGGGGGGAGGTGCTCGAGGCGGTCCTCCCCTCGGGCGTCCGCCTCGCCCGCGGCACCCGTCAGGAGGCGCTCCTGGTCGCCTCCGGCACGGCCCCTGCTCGTCGCCCGACGGCGGCGCAGACGCGCGTCCTCGCTGCTGCCGCCACGCCGGCCACGGCGGCCGAACTCGCCCGCCGCGCGGAGTGTGGACGCTCGGTGATCAGCCGGCTCGTCGAGACCGGCCTCCTCGTCGACGCCGGAACCCGTGAACGCGAGCCGGGGCGAGCCGAGGCACGCCAGGCTCTCCCCCACCATCGTCCCGGCGAGCTCTCCCCCGCCCAGCAGGGCGCGCTCGACGCGATCCTCGCGCCGCTCCGCGAGCGCCGCCATGAAACGATTGTCCTCTTCGGGGTCACGGGAAGCGGGAAGACGGAGGTCTACCTGCAGGCGGTCGAGGAGACGCTCGCTCAGGGACGCCAGGCCATCATCCTTGTCCCCGAGATCAGCCTCACCCCCCAGACCTGCGACCGCTTCCGCAGTCGTTTCGGCAGCGTCGCGGTTCTCCACAGCCACCTCACCGCCGTCGAGCGGCATGCGGAGTGGCGCGAGATCGCCTCAGGAAGGGTCGGGGTCGTCGTCGGCGCGCGGAGTGCCGTCTTTGCCCCCACACCGCGGCTCGGTCTGATCGTCATCGATGAAGAACACGAGACGTCCTTCAAACAGGCAACAGCCCCCCGCTACCACGCCCGTGATGTCGCCGAATGGATCGCGCGGTCGGCCGGCATCCCGCTCGTCCTCGGCTCCGCCACGCCGTCTCTGGAAACCTTCGCCCACTGCCTCGACGGCTCATGGCGGATGTGCCGTCTCCCTGACCGGGTCGGCGGATCGCAGCTCCCGGCGGTGATCACCGTCGACCTGCGTGACCAACGGAGCCGTTCGCGGGGCGCGTTGAGCCCGCGGCTCGTCGCCGGGATCAAGTGGGCGCTCTCCTCGGGGGGGCAGGTAATGCTCCTCCTCAATCGCCGCGGTTTCGCCACCCATGTCCAGTGCCGGGCCTGCGGCGACACCGCCCGCTGCAAGCAATGCGACCTGGCGCTCACGCTCCATCAGCCGGGCAATCGCGGGATCTGCCACGGCTGCGGGAACATCGCCCGCCTCCCCCCGGATTGCCCGAGCTGCGGGGCACCGCAACTGGCCCAGCGCGGCACCGGGACGCAGAAGCTCGAGGAGCAGGTGCGCGGGCTCTTCCCCGGAACGCGCGTCGCCCGGATGGACACCGACACGATGCGCACCCGCGGCAGCCACGAGCGGACGCTCGACGCCTTCCGTGCCCGTGAGATCGACATCCTCGTCGGCACACAGATGATCGCCAAGGGGCTCGACTTCCCCGACGTCATGCTCGTCGGCGTCGTCAACGCCGACGCGGCGCTCCATCTCGCCGACTTCCGCGCCGCCGAGCGGACCTGCCAGCTCGTCACGCAGGTCGCAGGCCGCTCCGGCCGGGGGGCGCTCGGGGGGCGGGTCGTCGTCCAGACATCCACCCCCGAACATCCGGCGATCCGATCCGCGGGGCGCCACGACTACGAGGCCTTCGTCCGCCACGAGCTGCCGATCCGCGAGGCCCTCATGTACCCCCCCTACGGCGTTGTGATCCGGTTCGTCGTCCGCAGCCACCGCGAGGAGGCCGCAGCCGCCTGGGCCGGCACGCTCGCCGACCGTCTCCGCGCCGCGGTCACGGCGGCGGGGGAGGGGATGCGCGTCCTCGGGCCGGCGCCGGCCCCGATCGCCCGCCTTCGCGACCGTTTCCGCTGGCACCTCCAGGTGCATGGCCTCGATGGGGAACGGCTCCGCGATCTCGTTCTCAGGGCCACCGCGGGGCTCCGCACCCCCGACGACGTCGCCTGGATCATCGATGTCGATCCGGTGGAGATGCTGTAGCTGTCACCAACGTCGCTTCCGCGCTGATAGCCCGTGGAAAAAGTCATCCCTGACCTTTTTCCACTCGAGACATCCGCCGCATCCGGCGGCGGGAGCTTTATCCACGGCCGGCCGGCGGGGTACGATTCTGACGGAGACATCGCCTGTCATGCCCTATCGTTCCTTCACTGACATCCTCGGCGAGACGAGCCTCGAGCGGAAGTGCCGCTTCCTCTTCGGCCTCTGCCTCCTCGTCCTCATCACCGGAAGCTTCTGGTGGTACGGCAGCCTCACCGAGCAGCTCGTCTACGCGACGACCCGGAGCACCGGGCGGCATCTCGTCGACGCGATCATGGTGCAGTCACACTGGAACACCTGGGAGACCAATCCCCAGTTCTCCGGGATGATCCAGTCGGTGGGGCGCGAGTTCCAAAGCGAGCCCTACGATTGGCAGGTCCTCGATCCACGGGCGGGCCCCGAGGAGCGCCATGCAGGGGGCTACTCGCGGCTCGACGAGGCGGTGCTCGACTACTTCGGCGACCATCCCCCCGCTGCCGGTAGCGCCTCCGCTGCCAGTAGCGCCTCCGCTGCCAGTAGCGCCTCCGCTGCCAGTGAATACCGGGAGTTCCGCCTGCCCGAGCAGGGGAAGTACTTCTACTACCAGACGGTGAGGGCGAAGGACTCGTGCCTCCGCTGCCACGATGTCCGTCCCGCCCCCGGCGTGCCGACGGAGGGAGTGCCGCCGGTCGGCGTGGCCGTCGGGGACCTGATGGCGGTCGTCCGCGTCGTCATGCCCGACGGGCTGACGAAGACGGCC
>CANGGC010000451.1 GCA_947453125.1 Planctomycetaceae bacterium
ACAACTCGATCAGCCGCAGCGGGCCGGGAGGAGGCCCGGAGGCGTCCTGCTTGCCAGCCGCAAGGCGGCCCGACGGGGACGGAGTGGGCGCACGGGGGTCCTCAGGCTGGCTCATGATGGGCTCCGGGGCGGAGGGGACGTTCGCGGGTGGAACGAATGGGGCGGGAAGAACGCGGTGGGCACCAGCCAGAAGGACCCGGAGTATAGCTCCGAGACCGGGCGGGTGAAGCACTCCCCTCCGGGAAGGCATACTCTGGGGACATGTTCACCCACGATCCACGACGTCCTGATCACGATGCGCTCGCGGCCCTCCGTGCTGATCTGGCCGGCCTCGCCATCGCGACCGACCGAGACGGCCCGTGGCGCAGCGGCGCTTTCGCCCGACTCGCCGAGGATGGCCTCCTCTCCGGATTCATCGCCTCCGAAGATGGTGGCACCGGGGCGACGGAGCCGGCGCTCCTCGAGGCGCTGACTGCCGTGGCGTCAGTCTGCCTGACGACATCGCTTGTCCTCACGCAGTGGGCCAGCGCCTGCCGGCTTCTCGCCACCGGCTCTGCTGATCTCCGCGACGGCCTCCTTCCTGGTCTGGCTCGCGGCGAGGAGACGGCGACCGTAGGCATCGCCCAACTCACGACGAGCCGTCGCCACATCGGCTCCCCCGCCCTGCGGGCCGTCCGCCGGGGCACCTCGTGGTGGCTCGAAGGAACCTGCCCCTGGGTGACTGGCGCCGACTCGAGCGACAGCATCGTGACGGGCGCTGTCGCCGCCGACGGCACGCCGAGATTCTTCGTCATCCCGACCTCGGCAGCCGGGCTCACGATCGGCAGCCCGATGCCGATGCTCGCCCTCTCCGGCAGTCGCACCTCGAGCGTGACCTTCGACGGCGTCGAGCCGCGCGCCGAAATCGTCCCCTCGTCTGCCTCGCCGGCCCGCGCCGGCGGGCTGGCAACGAGCGCCCTGGCGATCGGCTCCACCCGGGCTTCGATCGCGCTGATTGCCCACGAGGCGGCCGCCCGCCCGGCGCTCGAACCGGTGGCCACCAGCTTCCGCCAAGAGGCCGACGAACTCGCCGCCCGACTCGGCTGGCTTGCGGGCCCTGACATCCCCGATCCGGCAGCCCGCGATGCCCTCCGCACGGCTGCCAACAGCCTCGTCGTCCGCGCGGCCCAGGCAGCGCTCACTGCCACGAAGGGGGCGGGATTCATCGCCGGCCATCCGGCCGAACGGGGCATCCGCGAGTCGATGCTGTTCCTCGTCTGGAGTTGCCCGCAGCAAGTGGCCTCGGCGGTGATCTGCGAGTTGGCCCACCTCGACGCCACGGCGTGAGGCGGGGACGCGGGGCGAAAACGGCCTTGCCCCGGTCCCCTGATTCCTGTGGAATCCGCTCCGTCCCCGGGGAGGTTTCCGGTTATGAACGCGCCACGCACGATCCTGCTTGTGAAGCTCTCTGCCATCGGCGACGTCCTCCACGGGGTGCCGGCGGCGATGGCGATCAAGGATGCGTTTCCGGCAGCCACGGTCGGCTGGGTCGTGGAGGGGCGTTCCGCCGATGTCCTCGAGGGTCATCGGGCGATCGACCGCGTCTTCCGCCTGCCGCGGGGATGGGCCAAACGACCGGCCGAGATCCTCCGGCTCCGCCGCGAACTGCGCGCCTTCGCCCCCGACGTCACGATCGACATGCAGGGGCTCTTCAAGAGCGCCCTGGTCACGCTTCTCGCCGGCAGTCCGATCCGCATCGGCCACGCCCGCCCCGAGGCCCGCGAGGGCTCCTGGGTGGTCACAAACCATCCCGTCGCGCCGTCGGCCGCGCATGTCGTCGCGCGGAACTGCGGCCTCCTTGCCCCGCTCTGCATCCGCGCCGGGTTTCCCCGGTTCGGCATGCCGCGCTGGCCGCTGGCCCGGGCCCGGATGGAGGCATGGATCGAGTCGCTCGGCCCGGGATCCCCACCCGTGATTCTCAACCCCGGTGCGGGTTGGCCCTCGAAGCTCTGGCCAGAGGATCGCTTCGCCGCCGTCGCCGCACGTCTGGCCGACGAGCATCGGCAACGCGTCGTCGTCGTCTGGGGGGGGGAACGGGAACGCTCGATGGCCGAACGGATCGCGTCTGCCGGCCGGGCGATCCTCGCCCCACAAACCTCGCTTCAGGAGCTCGGCGAGCTCTGCCGGCTCGCGGCACTGGTCATCTCCTCCGACACCGGCCCCCTTCACCTCGCGGCCGCGGTCGGCACCCCCTGCGTCGGCCTCTTCGGCCCCGTGCCGGCGACGCGGAACGGTCCTTGGGGCGCGGGCCACGTCACCGTCGAGCCCCCTGCCGGAGCACGCCCGCCGTGGCACGAACGGAAGACCGACACCCACTCCATGGCCGCAATCGATGTCGCCGCCGTCGTCGACGCGGCAGCGACACTTCTCTCCGCCGGGCTCTGCCGGGTCGCCTGACCGGGCGGGTATACTCCCGCTCATGCAGCAGAAGCGTTTGAATCCGTTCAGCGTCCTCCTCGGCATCGTGGGGATCGCCTTCACGCTCACGGCGGCCTGTTACTGCCTGTTCGTCCTCCGGGGAATTCGGCCGGAGACGGCGCGGGCTGCTCCACACCTCCTCGAGCGGCTCATCGACCGCTGGGGGACGACGGCGTTGATCGTCGAGCTCATCGCCCTGGCTGCGGCGACCTTCGGGTCGATCGCCTACGACGAGATCGGTCACGACGCCATCCGCCGTCGACTCCGCGACGAGCGGGAACGACTCCCGCCCCCTCCGACGAGCGACTTGGCAGACGGAGAGGACAGCGACGACGCCCACGAGGCGGCCCCGTGAGCGCTGCCGCCGCGAAGCGCGTCGCGGCTCTCCGCGCTTCGATCCGCCACCACGACCGGCGCTACCACGTCGAGGCGGCACCGGAGATCACCGATCTCGAGTACGACCGGCTCGTCGACGAGCTCCGCGATCTCGAGAAGCTCCATCCCGATCTCGTCACCCCCGACAGCCCGACCCAGCGGGTCGGAGGGGAGGCCCTCGATGGCCTCGCCCCGGTGCGTCATCCGATCCCGATGCTGTCGATCGACAACACCTACTCCGCCGACGACCTCGTCGCCTGGGCGGGAAAGGTCGAGGCCCTCCTCGCCGCGGCCGGTGATCCGCGGCCGGTCGCCTGGGTCCTCGAGCTGAAGATCGACGGCGTCGCCGTGTCACTGACCTACGACGACGGGTGCTTGGCGCTGGCGGCGACGCGCGGCAACGGCAGCGTCGGCGACGACATCACCCACAACGCACGAACGATCCGCGATCTCCCGCTGCGCCTCGACCTCGCCTCCCCGCCACCACGGATCGAGGTCCGTGGTGAGGTCTACATGGCCAACTCCGACCTCGTCCGTCTCAACGAGACGCAGACGCGGGATGGCAAGCCGCCCTACGCCAACACGCGCAACGTCACCGCCGGCAGCATCCGCCTCCTCGACCCGCGCGAGTGTGCCGCCCGTCCCCTCCGCT
>CANGGC010000452.1 GCA_947453125.1 Planctomycetaceae bacterium
CGGAGCGGCGCTCGGCTTCGACCGCCTCGTCATGCTCGCTGCCGGGGCCGAGACGCTCGATGCGGTCCGCCCCTTTGGCCTCCGCGAAGCCTGAGCGTCAGGCCGGACAGGGCCCTGGGCAGCGGCCAAGTGCGCGGGGGGCGGCGAGGACAGTCCGCTACTGACCGACGTTTGGGGCAATCCCGGCAACCATCCAGTTGTCGAACATCCGCTGGCCACGCGTTACCAGCTTCGACTGCATCAGCATCCGGATCTCGAGCGGCTTCGACCGCCCCTCGCAGGGGCCGATAACGACGACCACGGCCCAGGAATCGGGGAAGCGATCCTCGGCGCCGACGCAGCGGAGCGTCGTCGCGGCGGCACTGCCGCACTTGCGGATCTCCTGAATGATCTCCAGGCCGGCAAGCGAGGCCTCGGCCTGCCTCTCCTGGAAGTCGGGCGTCGCCTTGGCACCGACCCCCATCCCCACCGGGGGAATCACTTGGGGAAGGCAGGTCTTGACGGCATCCCCGAGCCGATCCTCCCGAACGAGGTCGAGAAACATCGCCGCAGACGCCTCGGCCCGCCTGAACGCCACCGTGCGCTGCGTGAGACTCGTCGCCACCGACTGCACGCCGAATCCGACAGCCAAAGCCAAGCCCGCCAGCGCCCACCAGCGGCCGGTCTTGCGATCCCCCCCCTCGGCCCGGTCGTCGCCATCGCCACGTGCCGAGACATCCATCAGCGCCACCACCGACAGCGCCGAGGCGATCAGCGGGACGAGCAACAACGCCGGCGAGAACACCGCCGTTGCCGAGAGGATGCCGGCGATGAGGGCCACCACGGCAAGCACGCTCACCGGTCGGTAGCCCGGCACGACATCCGAGCCGTCAGCGGCATCGGGCAGATCAGTTCGCATTCACCCGCAGCCCCTCGGACTGCTCCAACTTCTGGCGGCGGTCGGCATAGCGGAGGATGAAATCGCCATCCTTGTCGAACACGACCGCGCTCTCCGCGGGGTGGGCGAACGGCCCGCTCGACGTGGCAAACCGGACCCAGCCCAGCCACTTCCGGTCGGGGGCGAGGCCGAAGAACATCCGGCTCTCGGGGGTCGGCTGCACGAGGCTGCGGGGGACGGCCGCGGTGTGGAGGCTCGCAGCCGCAAAACAGACCATCACCCAAGCGGTGATCACCGCCACGATCGGCCCACCGACAAGCTCCACCTGCCGGAGGAACTTGACCTTCGTCGTCGACACCAAATCGGTGACCAGTCGCATCCCGAGGAGTACCACCGCGAAGATTCCCCACAGGCAGAGGAAATCGATGAGGTAGGTGTAGGAGGGCATCTTGGCATCGAGGAAGCCGGCAAGCCGTTCGTACCAGGCCGTGGCCAACGTCGCGGCGGCGACGATGTTGAGGAGCATGACGAGCCCGCTCCACAGCCCCTCGCGGGCGAGGACGAGCGCGATCGCCAGAAAGACGAGGATGAGGAGAAGATTGACGATCATGGTGGTGGTCCTTCCGGTTCAGCTGCCGGTCTTCGGCGCGAAGATCCGCTGCATCTCTTCCATCGCGGTGGTGCCATCGAGCACCAGCCGCATCCCCTCGTCCCGCATCGGCTTCAAGCCGTCCTTGGCTGCGGCCTGACGGAGCACCTGGGCGTCAGCCTTCTTGGCTATCGCCATTCGCAGCGTCTCGCCGGAGGCGAGCTCGAAGATCGCCGTGCGGCCGAAATAGGAGGTGCCCGAGCAGATCCGGCATCCGGTCTCACTGGGGCGTTTGAGGGTCGGGAGCTCCTCTTTCGTCTTCTTGAACTTCGCCAGCATCTCCGGCGTCGTCTCGATCTCCTCCCGGCACTTCGGGCAGATCTTGCGGACGAGCCGCTGCGAGAGGGAGCCGAGGAGAGTGCGGGCAAGGAGATCGGGCGGGATCCCCACGGCGAGGAGCTTGCTAACAGCGTCGATGGCGTCACTGGCCCGGAGGCTCATGACGACGAGCTTGCTGTCATCGGCGTGCTTGATGAGCTCGAGGGCGAGTTCCTTGTCGCGGAGGTCGCGGGTCACGATCCCAGCTGGGTACTCACGCATCGCCCCTTCGAGGGCAGCGACGGGCGTGACATTGGCGCGGGCGTCGTATCGCACAGGCTTGACGTTTTGGATCTCACGCGGCGGGGCGGCGGCATCCTCGATCGAGATGAAGTCGCGGAGCAGGCGATCGGCCGACGAGACGACGACGTCGAACGTCGTCGACAGCCCCGAGCCCGCCGGCGAGGAGAGGACGACAAGCCCCTTCTCGAGGCCCAACAGGTGGGAGATCGTGTCGGAGATCGGCTTGGGAACACCGAGATCGCCCATCGACTTGAAGACCACCGTCGGCGTGTCGACATGGATCAGCACCTGTTCGCCGGTCGGCGCCGACTGCACCATGAGCTTGCAATTGCGCGGCTTTCCTTCCGCCTGAACGGCGAAGGTGCCAGCGAGGCGACCGCGGCGCTCCTTCGGATCGAGCCCGCAGAGGACTTTGAGCGACACAAGCGCCGCGTCGGCGGCATGCCGCTCCATCGGCGGCTCGTCAGCCCACACCTCCGCCCGCCGCCGCGATCCGCCCGAGGCCTGCATTCGTCGCGGCATCCACACCCCGTCGACTTCGTGCCGGACGTTGACGTCGGTCGGGCTCCACTCCATGAGCACCGTCGAGGCCCGCGAGCCGACGGCCATCTGGAGGATCTTCTTCGCTTCTTCGATCCCTTCGGTGGCCAGGGCGCGCTCAAGTCGCCCCTTGTTGTCATCGGCCGACTTGCCACCGGCAGACTGGAAGGTGAGCGGGGGAAGAGCCTCGACCGGCTCGACTTCGGCCTCAATCTTGACGCCGAACTGGGCCAAGAAGCGCGCGAGGAGACGGCGCATGTGGCCGCTGGTGAGGACCTTGTCCGACTTCCCCGCCTTGGCGTTGTGCTGTCCGGCATAGACGAGCGCCGGCACGAGCCAGGCCAGCGCCATGATTACCTGGCCGGCGATCGCGGAGGGAATCACCCAGGCCAGGAGCGCAGCCACCGTGAACGGGAAGGCAGCCAGGGCACCCCAGAGGTTGGGGCGGATGGAGAGCTTCGCCGAATCGCGCGTGATCCAGTCGCTCGTCATCGCCCAGCCGACGACCTGCAGCCACCAGCAGAGCAGCGGCAGGATCGATAGCCCGCCCCCCGGCTCACGTGTGGCCCACTGGGGATTCGGCGCGGGCCAGCCCTGGGCCAAGCCCGGCGTGGCGGTGAGCACCAGGGCCCACCCCACGAAGGCCGCGGGGAGAATGTTCGTCGACAATCGTCGCATCACGTCACTCCGATGCCCTTGAGCGCCATCATCAGCGCCTCGCGGTTGGGGGCGATCTCGAGCGCGTCGTTGCGATCGATGAGCCCCTGGTCGATGAGGCTCTTGAGGCTCATCGTGTAATCCTGCATGCCGTCGCGGTGCGACTTCTTGATGTGGTCGGCGAGGAGATGATCCTGCTC
>CANGGC010000453.1 GCA_947453125.1 Planctomycetaceae bacterium
AATCCCGGGGAGCCGGCTATTGCGGATGAGGTGGTAGCTGTGCTTGTGATGGTTGTCGTAGTTGATGACATAGCCCACGTCCTGGAGCCGGGCGGCACACTCCAGGAGCGGTCGATCGGCCGGATCGAGGCCGAGCGGCTCGGCGAGCTGCTCCCAGATCCGGCCGGCAAGTGAGGCGACGGCCCGGCCATGCTCGACCTCGCCCGAACAGGCCGACGCCAGCCGTTCGATCGCCGCGTCGCGGAGCGCGGCGTGGTCGACCGGCGCACCGTTGGCCCCGAGCACGTCCTCGAGCATCTCGCGGACGAGCCCGTCGCGGACGCCGCGCGTGTGGACGACGAGGGTGTTGACCCGGAAACGCTTCAAAAGCCCGTCGATGATCGTCAGGCCGGCAATGATGATGTCGGCCCTGTCGGGGGCCATACCCGGCAGGGCCCGCCGCGCCCGCACCGGCAGCTTCCGCAACCGGTCGAGGAGATGGCGGACCTCAGCGTGCGACACCCGGTAGCCGGGGACGGGGAGATCACTCTCCCCCTTCGAAGCCATCACCAATTCGGCGACGGTCGTGAACGTGCCGCCGGAGCCGACGAGGAAGTGGGGGGCGAACATCGGCCGCGACGTCTTCTTCTTGAGCGTCGTCGCCACCTCCTCCTCGAGGGCGAGAAACTTGGCCGGATCGGGGGGATCGCCGCTACCGAACCGCTCGGTGAGGCGGACGGCGCCGAGCGTCGTCGGATAGATCGCCTCGATGAGGTTGCCGGTGGCGAAGACGATCTCGGTGCTGCCGCCACCGATGTCGGCGACGACGACGTTCCTGCCGGTGAGATCGATGGCATTCTGGACGCTCGAGAACGCCAGCCGCGCCTCCCGTTCGGAACTGATGACCTCGATCTCGATCCCCACCTCGTCGCGGACGCGGCGACAGAAATCGGGCCCGTTGCGGGCCTCGCGGACGGCGCAGGTGGCGATCGTCCGTAGGTTCGTCACCTGATAGCCGGCGGCGATCTCGCGGAAGCTCCGCAGCGCCTGGATCGTCCGGGCCATCGATTCGTCGTCGAGCACCCCGGAGGCGACGCTGCGGCCAAGCCTGGTCGGCTCCCGCTCCTCATCGAGGATCCGGTAGGTGCCGCCGCGGAGGGCCTCGGCAACGAGCATCCGCACGCTGTTCGACCCGATGTCGATGGCCGCCAGGCGGCTGGTCAGATCGGGTGAGAGGTAGATCTGCTTGTCGTCGGTCATCGGTGGTGGAGATCCGTGGTGTCTGCGGAAGCCGGGCTCCATCCGCAGCAGGGATTCGTGAGCCGGAAGTCTTCGACAGATCTCTATGATACCGTCGCCACGGAGGCCCCTTCCCGCGGGAAAGTCGGCCGTAGGCTACACTCAGAAGGGCCTCGTCTCCGCGGGGCCACGTCGTTTGCCAGTCCTCGTTCCCACGACATTCCTCCCTCCCTTGCCGCACTTTGCCGCCCCGCGTCTGCTTGCCGCCGGCCCCCGCTGGCAACCGGGCCGCGCTTCCTGCGCGGTGACCGTCGGCAACTTCGACGGCGTCCATCTCGGCCACGCCGAGATCGTCGCCCGGCTCCTCGAGGCTGGCCGGCGTCTCGGGCTGCCGACGGCGGCGTTGACCTTCGATCCCCATCCCGCTCGGATTCTCCGCCCCGACGCCGCCCCGGCGGCGCTCTCGACCCCTGATCACCGTGCCGGGCTCCTCCTCGATCTGGGCGTCGATGCGGTCCTCGTCCAGCCGGTCGACCGGGCTTTCCTCGCGCTGCCGGCCGCCGCCTTCTACCGGGAGGTCCTCCGGGGTGCCGTCGGGGCCGCGGCGATCGTCGAGGGGCCCGACTTCCGTTTCGGCGCCGATCGTCAGGGCGACCTCGCGTTGCTCGAGTCGCTCGCCGCCGGCGACGGGGCAGAGGTGATCACCGTCGCGCCGCTCGAGCGTGGCGGGGAGGCGGTGTCGAGCTCTCGGATCCGCCGGCTGATCAGCGCCGGGGAGATCGAGGCCGCCCGCGGGCTGCTCACCGCTCCGTACCGGGTCGAGGGGCTCGTCGTCCACGGCCAGGCCCGGGGACGCACCCTCGGCTTCCCCACGGCCAACCTCGAAGGGATCGACACGCTCCTCCCGGCCGCCGGGGTCTATGCCGGCCTCGCTCATCCCCCCGCGCCGCCAGCCGGGGCAGGGGGGAAGCCGCGTTCAACGTACCCGGCAGCGATCCATATCGGACCGAACGTGACGTTCGGCGCTACGGGAGTGACCGTCGAGGTCCATCTCATTGGCTTCGACGGCGACCTCTACGGCCAGCGTCTCGACGTTGACTTCCTCGCGCGGCTCCGTGACACTCGCCGCTTTGAATCCCTCGATGATCTCAAGGCCCAACTGGCGACCGACGTCGCCCGGGCCGCCGCGATCGCCGGCGGCGTTCGATCCCCCTCCGGCGGTGCCAGCGGCTGACCGGCGTGTCTCTTCCTTCTCTTCTCCACGGAGCTTCCATGGCCTCGACGCGTCTCGACTGGGCAGCCCTCGTTGAGGTGTTGCGGAACTGCCAGAAGGTGGTGCTGACGAGCCATGTCCGCCCCGATTGCGACGCGCTGGGGAGCGAGCTCGGCATGCTCGGAATCCTCGAAGCGATCGGCAAGGATGTCCGCATCGTCAACGCCCAGGCGACCCCGCCGACGCTCGCCTGGATCGATCCCGACCGGCGCATCGAATCGCTCCAGACCGGCGTCAAGAAGGCCGATCTCGCCGACCGCGACCTCTTCCTCATCGTCGACACCAGCGCCTGGGCGCAGCTCGGGGCGATGGCCGATGTCGCCAAGGAAATGCGGTCCAAGGTCCTCGTCATCGATCATCACGTCAGCGAGGACGATCTCTCCGACCGTTGGTTCAAAGACACCACCGCCGAGGCGACCGCGCGGATCATCAGCGAGGTGGCGCTGCGGCTGAAAGTGCCGCTCACCGAGCGGATCGCCACGCCGCTCTACGCCGGCCTCTCGACCGACACCGGCGGCTTCCGCTTCCCCTCGACCTCCGCCGAGACTTTCCGCGTGGCGGGGCGGCTCGTCGACGCGGGCGCGAGCCCCCCGACGGTCTATCGGGAGCTCTTCGAGCAGGATTCCCTTGCCCGCCTCCATCTCGTCGGGCGAACGCTCGCCGGGGCGAAGCCGGCCCATGACGGCAAGGTGATCTACTCCACCGTGCGCCAGTCGGACATCAAGGAAGTTCACGCCCTGCCGAGCGACACCGAGGATCTCGTCAACCTCACCCTCGCCGTGAAGGGGACGGAGGTCGCCGTGATCCTCATCGAGCAGCCCGACGCCCGGGTGAAGGTGAGCTTCCGCAGCCGCGGCAAGGTCGACTGCAATCTCCTCGCCGCCACCTTCAACGGCGGCGGCCACAAGGCAGCGGCCGGCGCGATCCTCCCCGGCCCCTTCGACGAGGCGCTCTCGAAGGTCACCGCCGCGGTCGACGCCGCCTGG
>CANGGC010000454.1 GCA_947453125.1 Planctomycetaceae bacterium
CCCGAATCGACGAGCCAGTCGGGGACGACGCCGTCTTTGACGATCCGGCGCTGGTTGTAGACGTCGTCGATAAACAGGTTGAGGGCGTGGATTCGCTGCTTGAGCCCGCGTTCGATCGTCGTCCATTCGTGGGCGTCGATGACCCGCGGCACGATGTCGAAAGGCCAGATCTTTTCCGTCCCGGCCTCGTGGCCGTAGACGTTGAACGTAATCCCCATCGTGAGGAGCGACTTGTCGGCGGCCCGCTGCCGGGCGGCGAGTTCGCCGTGAGAAAAGGCGGCGAGACGACGGACGAGTTGCTCGGCGCCCGGTCGGGGCAGGAGCGATTCGTCGAAGAGTTCGTCCCAGAATCCGTCGGTGGCGTACGACCGAAGGTCCATGGCGGAGGAGGTGTCGGGAAGACACCTGGACCGCACCAGACAGCCCGTGGAAGGGCTACGGGGCGGCAGGGAGGGGATCGTCGGGAGAGAACACGGGCAGGGATCCCGGGCCGAGCCGCCTGCACCGTCTCGGGACTTCCTCACTCTACCGCACCGGGCTCCGCGAAGGAACCCTGACGCGCCGTCGGTTTTCTCGCGATGCCAGCGCTGGCTCGCTTACCGCTACGTGGGATCGCCGAGGATCGCTTCGAGGAGCGCCGTCAAATCGCGGGTGTGGAACGGAGTAACGAGGACGCGGCGGCGTTCATCGACCACCGCCTGCGCGGCGATTTCCCGCTGCTTCTGCCCGACGAGCAGAATCGCCGGCACCTGTGAGTAGAACGGATCGGTCGTCAGCTTGTTGAAGGCGGCGATCGCCTCCTCGCCCAACGACTGCATGCTGATCACGAGGCAGTCGGCCGGGAGTGGCGTGGTCGAGAACCGGGCCAGGGCCCGTTGGGCGTTTTCGGTGAGCAGCACCCGAAATCCGAGCTTTCCGAAGAACTCCTTGAGTTGCTGTTGGGCCCGGCCGGAGGTCTCCACGAGCATGATCGCCCGCGACTTCTTCGGTTGCGATTCGACCATCGGCAGCCCGTCGGCCGCCACGGCCCCCTGCTCCCCCGCCGGCGCCGTCGGAACGCTCCGGTCGGGCGTGGTGATGCCGCTGCCGATCGGGTATTTCTCGAGGAGCGACTCGAGGGCACGGCGCGCATCCGAGACCGTCTGATACCGCTCCATCGGGTCGAGGAGCATCATCCGGTTGACGACGTCGATGATGTCGCGTGGCACCCCCGGAGCGCGGGTATGGAGTGGTACGACCGACGTGTAGCGGCGCGGATCGGCGCGGACGGCCCGGTCGCGCGATTCGACGAGGGCCGAGGCCCCAGACAGGGCGATGTAGCCCATCGTCCCGAGGAAGTAGACGTCGCTGCGGATGCCGTCGTCCTTCATCCCGGCGAGCTTCTCGAGCGTGGCGTAGTCGAGCGTGCGGAGGTTTTCCCCCTTGTCGGTCTTCGCGTTGCCGAGGGCCTTGTCGGCGGTGGCAGCGTCGATCCGCGCCAGGCCGAAGTCGACGAGCTTCACCTGCCCGAGCGACGAGATGAGGATGTTGGAGGCCTTGATGTCGCCGTGGGTCATGCCGCGGCGGTGGGCGTATTCGAGCCCCGCGCACATTTGGTCGAGGAGATTGATCGCCCGGCCGTGATCGAGGGCCCCACGGATCTTCACAAGTTCGCGGAGGGTCTGCCCCTCGACGAATTCCATCGTGATGTAGATCGAGTTGTTTTCCTGGCCGACATCCTCGATGGCGCAGATGTTGGGATGGCGCACGAGCCTTCCCATCTCCCCCTCGCGCCGGAACCAGCGGCACTTCTCCGCGTCCTGCGTGAACCGGCTGCGGAGCACCTTGACGGCGAGTTGCGTGCCGTCGTTGACGTTGACGGCCCGGTAGACACGGGCGAACGAACCAGCGCCCACCTGATAGAGGATCTTCGCCGAGCCGAAGAAATAGCCTCGCAGTTCGCCGCGAAGGAGGCGGTCGCGCTGATAGCCGGTGATCACCTCGCGACGGAGGAGGAGGTTGGCGAGATCCCCGACGGGGATGTTGTGCCCGCCGAGCTCCGTCCAGGCGGCATCGAGGTCGCGCTCGCTGACCAGCTCCAATTTCTGGGCGAGGTTGGCAAGTTCCTCGGCGGTGGTTGGTTGCATCGTCAGGCGGCTCCGATCGGCCAAGTTTACCCTCCGTCTGCGCGCCAGGTCGGGGGAGCGGCCGGGGGCGGAGCGGGGAGCGGGGCCGGTTGGTGGGATTGGGAGCGTTGGCGCAGGGAGGGACGACGCCTGAAGCGGGGGCGGAACGGGTGGTTTCGGGGGCATAGCTGGTCTGGAGCCGCGCTTGGCACACCTGCTACAAGCCCCCGTGGCGCCCGGGGACCCCGCCGAGCCGACCCCCCCCATGACCCCGTCGAATCCTCCCCTGTCGCCCGCTCTCCGCGCCGGCTTCCTGCTGGCGGCGGTGGTGGCCTGCGCTCCGGCCACGGCGGGCGGGGTGGAGGAGCCGTTCGAGACTCCCGCCACGTCCTGGACGATCGGCGATTCCGACGTCACGCATCGGGTCGTTAGCCATGCCCGATCGACCGAGGGACCGCACCGCGGCAAGGGGTGCGAGCGGATCGTGATCGACGCCGCCAGCGGGACGACCCTTCGCTGGGAACTGCCAGTCGAGCCGGCGCGGGTCATCGATGAATGGCGGGCCTCGCTGTGGGTGCGGGCCGACCGCCCCGACATCCGTCTTTCTGCCCGGATCGTCCTGCCGGCATTCCGGTCGTCCCGGACGGGTACGGCGGTGGCCGTCCTCGTGCCGGGAGACGTGTCGCGCGGTGCCGATCGCTGGGAGCCCCTCGGCGTCGCCGACGTCGCCTCCGCGCTGCGGAAGAGCCTGCCGGCGCTGCGGGCCGAACATGGCCCCGCCGGGGATCTCACCGGCGCCGTCATCACGCATCTCGTCCTCGATCTCTACTCCCGCCCCGGGCACTACGACGTCTCGATCGACGACCTGGAAATCGAGGGAATCGTGCCGGCCGGTGCGGTGGCCGTCTCGGCTCCCCAGGCCGTGGAGCCCGACGGCGCCGTCCTCCCGGCGGCCTACGAAGGCGCCCCCGAACAGCCGGGGGAGGTGGTGCAGGCCGCGGCCGAGTTTACCCCCCTTCCCGGCGAAGGTCTTCCTCCGGCTCCGCCCCGACCGGCCGCTGCCGGGGTGAATCCCTTGCCGCCAAACGCTCCCTTGGCCTGGACTTCCCCGGGGGGACTGCCCTCCCCGGGGGGCGTGCCATCCCCG
The DNA here is from genome assembly GCA_947453125.1 of Planctomycetaceae bacterium. Taxonomy (GTDB): domain Bacteria; phylum Planctomycetota; class Planctomycetia; order Pirellulales; family UBA1268; genus QWOP01. Next base: position 3,253 of record CANGGC010000454.1, read on the forward strand.
CCGCCGTCGGCAGGGCCGGTGGGAAGGCTCGACCCGGTGTCGGGGCTCAACCGCGGTGTGCTGGAAGTCGCCGGCCAGCCGTTCTTCCCCCGCGCCCTCGACCCCACCGGCGAGCCGTTCGCGGTTCTCGCCGCCCTCGGTTTCAATGCCGTCCGCCTCGCGGCCCCGGCGTCGAGCGATCAGCTCGACGAAGCCCGGCGGACGGGCTTGTGGATCATCTGTCC
>CANGGC010000455.1 GCA_947453125.1 Planctomycetaceae bacterium
GATCGATCGTCATCGCCGGCGCCGTGCAGACGCTCCCCGCCGGAATCACCCCCGGCAGCCGCGCCAGGCACGGCACGCGCACCCCCCCTTCGAACACCGTCCCCTTCCCCTCGCGGAGATGCCCGGCGCTGCCGGCATGGTTGCCATAGGAGAGCCAGGGGCCGTTGTCGCTCGTGAACAGAACGAGCGTGTCGTCGAGCTTCCCCGTGCGCTCGAGAGCCGCAAGAATCCCCCCCACCGACGCATCGATCTCGGCGAGGACATCGCCGTAGAGCCCGCCGGGGGTGGTGCCGGCGAACGCGGCGCCGGCAAACAGCTGTACATGCGGCATCGCGTGGGCCAGATAAAGGAAGAACGGCCGGTCGTCCTCCTTCGCCCGGTCGAGGAACGCGCAGGCGCGCTCGGCGTACCGCGCGGTGAGGGTCGCCTGCTCCTCCGGCGTGACGTCGTCATCGATGATCCGCTCGCCACAAAAAAGCGGCAGCGGCGGATAGCTCCCCGGAGCCGCCTCCGGGTGGTGGGGCCACATGTCGTTGGAATAGGGAAGCCCGAACCATTCGTCAAAACCGTGACGGGTGGGAAGGAACGGCGCGCGGTGGCCGAGGTGCCACTTCCCCACCATGCCGGTGCGGTAGCCGCGGCCACGGAGGGCTTCGGCCAGCGTCGTCTCGGCAGCCGCGATGCCGTGGCGGGCCTTGGGGCCAAGCGCGCCTGCAATGCCGATCCGATTTGGATAACAGCCGGTGAGGAGTGCCGCCCGCGACGCCGAGCAGACGGGCTGGGCGACGTGGAAGTCGGTGAACCGCACCCCTTCGCGGGCGAGCCGATCGAGGTGCGGCGTGGCTGCGGCCTTTCCCCCGTAGCAGGCAGGATCGCCGTAGCCGAGGTCGTCGGCGAAGACGATGACGACGTTCGGCGGGCGGCGCGGCGGCACGGCAGCGGCCGGCGCGACAAGCGCCGCGGCAGCAAGCGACCGGCACTCGTCGGCGACCCGGAGCCACTCGCGCTCGAGGCGGGCCACGGTCTCAGGCTCGTGCGCGGCAAGGTCTGTCGTCTCGGCCCGGTCGGTGGCCAGATCGTGGAGCGCCCAAGGCTCTCCCTTTGCCGCCACGAGTTTTTTGTCCCCCACGCGCACGGCCCTGTGCCCCTCGTGACACCACCACGACGTCTCCCGGAGCGTGACAGCGATTGCATCAGCGAGGAGACTCGAAAAATTCTGCCCCTGCATCGGCGGCACCGGGGTGCTGTCGGCGAGACGCGCCGGTGGCTCCACCCCGGCCAGCGCCATCACCGTCGGCGTGACGTCGATGAGATGGACCGGCTGGTGGCGCAGGTCTCCCGCACTCTCCGCCGGGATGCCGCGTGGCCAATGGACGATCCACGGCGTCGCGATCCCCCCTTCGTGAACCCAGGTCTTGTGGCGGCGGAAGGGAGTGTTTGCGGCGCTCGACCAGCCCGGCCCCAAACATAAAAAACTCTTCCGCGAGCCGGGTGGGGCGGCAGGGTCATGCCCCTCGCCGCGGACCATGATTTCGGCCGACGCCCCGTTGTCGCTGGCGAAGAGGATGAAGGTGTTGTCGAGCAGACCACCCGCCTCGAGCGCCGCGACGATTCGGCCGACCTGCTCGTCCATCGCCTCGACCATCGCGGCATGGATCGCCATCTTTGTGGCCTGAAAGTCCTGCTGCTCTGGTGTGAGCCGCTCCCACTCGAGGGGACGGTCGACTTCCCCCGCCCCGAGCGCGTGAAGCGCATCGGGGAAGGGATAGGGGGGGCCGAGGTCGCGCTCGATCTCCGAGATCGCCCCGGCAACGACTCCCGCGGCGAGCTGACGGGCATGGCGAGCGGCGCGGATCGTCTCCCAGCCCGCCCGGTAACGCTCGCGGTATTTCGCGATTCCGGCCTGCGGCGCCTGAAGCGGGAAGTGGGGAGCGGTGAACGCGACGAATTGGAAGAACGGTGTGCCGGCATGGTCGTTTGTATGTTCCGTCAGGCAGGCGACGGCATGATCGCCGATCGCCGTCGTGGCGTAGAAGCCATCACCTGGAGGATGGGGTTTCCCCTCCACCGTCACCCCGCTGGGGTCGAAGAAGTTGCTCTGGCCGGTGCCGGTGACGTCGAGTGAGCGGGCAAATCCCTGCGCGAGCGGCGCGCCGTCAACGTGCCACTTGCCGGAGTGATAGCAACGGTAGCCGGCGGGGGCGAGAAGCTCGGGCAGGAGCCGGGCCCACGGGGGACGCGTTCCCTGGGCCCCCCCGGGAAGCCCCTCGCGGCCGTCGCCGCCCGGCAGCGCATCGCGATGAATCGCCTGCGGATGGAAGCCGGTGAGGAGGGCGGCCCGGCTCGGCCAGCAGCGGGCCGTGTTCGTGGCCTGCGTGAACCTCAAGCCCCCGCGCGCCAGCCGATCGAGGTGCGGCGTTTCGATCTCGCCGCCATACGCGCCGAGGTCGGAGAAGCCGAGATCGTCGGCCAGGATCACAAGGACGTTCGGTCGGGCCGGGTCGGCAAGGGCTGGCCGCACGAACGCACCGATCCATAGCTCGACAACGACGAGCCCGACGACGAGGAGCCAACCGACAACGATCGAGCCGTGCCGTGCGCGCATTGACGAACCCTCCCGATGGAAGCGACACGCCCCGGCCGGGCCCCCGGACAGGGCCGGGATCCACCAACGGCGATCGACGATCAGTCGAGTTCGGCGACGACCTTCGCGTAGGCCGCCGTGCGGGCCGCGGCGTCGGCATTGCGGATCTCGAGGAGCATCGGCCTCATGGCCCGGGCCCAGCCAGGGTTTGCAGCGCACTTCGCATCGGCCTTGGCACAGAGCTTCTCGGCCTCGGCCGTCGCCTTGGCCGCATCCCCACCAGCGCCGGCCGCCGCCGCGGCAGCGAGAACGCCGTGGAGATACTCGCGGGCCTGGAGATCGGGATTGGGAGTGACCGGCGCGTTGATCCGGCCGAGAGCCCAGAGGATGCCGGCGAGGTAATGCTCCTGGAACATCTTCTCGTTCCAGGTCGCTTCGTTGTGGCCGAAGTTCGAGTAGAAGACGCGGCCGTGGCCGAAGTCGCGGATCCAGCTCACCGGCACGTGCCACGGCTCCTTCGGCGTCGAGTGGGGCATGTCGAGGCTGACAAGGACGCGGACGTCATCGGGGACGAAGCGCGTGTCATACTGGTAGATCTCGTCCTTCCAGCGGAACGCTTCCGGCAGGCTCTTCACGATCGGATGACCGGGATCGTTGACGACGAAGGCATGCTCGTCTCCGGCATTCCACGGATGGCCGGCAAAGATGCCGCCGACGAGGTCGCGGTAGGCGTCGGAGGCGTTGAAGGTGTCGGCGGCGGCGTGGAAGCCGATGAACGTCTTGCCGCGCTTCACCCAGCCGAGGAAGTCGTCGAGATTCGGGATCGGCAGGGCGCCGGTGGTGCTGCAGAAGACGACGCCGTCGAACTGGTCGAGCGAGTCCTTCGCGAA
>CANGGC010000456.1 GCA_947453125.1 Planctomycetaceae bacterium
GCGGGATGCGCGTCGTCCGCGCCTTCGGTCGTCAGCGGCGTGAGGCCGCCCGCTACACCCGGGCCAACCACCTCACGCTCCGGTTGGAATACCTCTCCTGGTGGTGGGGCCGGATGCTCGAGGTCTTTTGGGATCTCGTCCTCCCCGCAGCGTCGTCGATCCTCCTCCTCTACGGCGGCATGGAAGTGCTCGCTGGACGGTTGACCCCCGGTGATCTCGTCATGTTCCTCGTATTCATGGCGATGCTCCTCGAGCCGGTGGCGATGATCGCCGGGACGCTCGGTCAGCTCCAGGGGAATCTCGCCGGCTTCGACCGCGTCCTCGACCTCCTCGCCGAGCCGCTCGACATGGCGACGGCCCTCCCGGGCTTGATGCTTGACCGGTCGGAGGTCGCCGGGAGGGTCACGCTCGACGGCGTTTCCTTTCGTTACCCCAGCGCCAGCGACGATGTGCTCCACGAGATCACCCTCGATGTCGCCCCGGGGGAGACGATCGCGCTGGTCGGACGGAGCGGCTCGGGAAAGACGACGCTCTGCAACCTCGTCGCCCGGTTTTACGATGCGACGGCCGGCGTCATCCGCCTCGACGGCCGTGATCTGCGGAGCATCGACGTCGAGTCCTACCGCTGCCTGCTCGGGGTCGTCGAGCAGGATGTGTTCCTGTTTGACGGCACGGTCGCTGACAACATCGCCTACTCCCGTCGGGATGCCGGCCCCGAGGCGATCGCTGCGGCGGCCCGCGCCGCCCATGCGGCCGGATTCATCGAGGCGATGCCCGAAGGATATGGCACGTTCATCGGGGAACGCGGCGTGCGGATCAGCGGCGGGCAACGGCAGCGGCTGGCGATCGCCCGGGCGATCCTCGCCGACGCCCGGATCCTGATCCTCGACGAGGCAACGAGCAATCTCGACAGCGAGAGCGAACGGGCGATCCAGGCGAGCCTCTCCGAGCTGCTCCGTGGGCGGACGAGCTTCATCATCGCCCACCGCCTGAGCACGATCCGGCACGCCGACCGGATCGTCGTCCTCGAGAACGGCCGGATCACCGAGATCGGCTCCCACGACGCGCTTCTCGCCCGCGGCGGCCGGTATGCGGAGATGGTCGCGCTTCAGGCGGCCGAGCAGTGAATGATGAAGCCGGCGGAGCGGGGGCGGTTCATCGGGCTGGGGCCTGTGCGGGAGGGGGGAGAAGAGGCACGGCATGGAAGGTGAGAGCGGCGATCCCGTTGCTGCCACGGAGGACGCGGTCGGGATGCCACTGACGGTCGACAAGATAGGTGATCGTCTCGGCGTCGCTGCCCGGGGCCACGGCGAGCCGGAGCGTCGTGCCGGCAGCGCGGCCCGAGCGGATTCTCCCCGGCTCGCCATCGAGGCGGAGCTCCGACGCCGTTGCATCGTCCCACACGATCGGTTGGCCGAACGCGAGGATGATCTCGTTTCGATTCGCGTCGGCATACCTGGCCGAGATCAGATCAGGCGCCGTCACCGGCTCCGTAGACTCCGTGCCATAGCAGGCCTGGTCAACGAGCGGTGCCATCAGCCGGGCCATTTCCGCGTAGCCCGCCGCCGGATAGTGGCAGCCCCCTTCGGGGCGGATGCCGAGCGTCGACATCACCGACATCCGGGCGAAGTCGCGGGGGAGGGTCCGCTGGATGTCGCGGAGCCGGTCGCTGGCAGGCGTGCCCCCCTGGCTGCAGGCATTGGGCCAGATCTGGAAGAGGAAGGTGTGGCCGAGGTTCGGCATGTCGCGCTGCCAATGCGCGGCTAGCTCGTGAAAGTGTTGCCGGTAGGTCTCGCTCCCGTAGCCGCCATCGGGGCCGTCGGCCCCCTGATCGGCCTCACCCTGGTGCCAGAGGATGGCCCGGATGCCGTGGGTGAGCCGGGCGGCCCGCACCCGGGCGAGGAGCCGGCCGTAGATGGTCGCCGGGTTTGTGCGCTCGGCGGGGTCGGGGAGGTGCTGGTCGATCCGCGTGCCGCCGACGGCGCCGTTGAGGATGCAGATGGGGATCTTGTGGGTGTCGACGAGATGCCGGGCGAGATCGATCCCCCAGTATCCGATCTGGTGCTTTCCGCCCTCCCGGCGGACGGCATCTCCCCACCCCGGCTCGAGGCTCCCCTCCATCGCCCCGAAGCTCCGCACCCAGCTGCGGTCTCGGGGCTGAGGGCTATCGTCGACCTTGTCGGCGCCCCAGTCGCTCGCCACGGCGTTCGATTGGCCGTCGATCACGAAGGCGTCGCCGCAGAGGAGATCGTCGGCGGTGTGGAGGATCGTCTTCCGGCCGGATCGCGCCGCGCCGAACTCGACCCGGTAGCGGACGAGCCCCGGCGCGAGCGGGATCACGAAGGCGTAGCGGCCCTCCGCATCGGGCTCGAGCGACCGAGAGTCGGCAAGCTCCCCGTCGGCGAACAGATCGAGGAACACGCTCTCGGCCGGGCTGTCGAGTCGGCCGCGGAAGTGGAGCGTGCCGACATTCTTATCATTGCGGGCAAAGAACTGCCCATCAACCGGCTTTTCATCGTCGTCGAGGTCGTTCACGGGACGCTCGATCCAGGGGTCTGTTGCCGGCTCGGTGACGACGATCTCTGTTTTGGCCTCGACGGCCGTGCCGCCATTGTCGATCCGCGCCGTCACCGTGAGCCGGCCGCTGTTCTGGCTCCGCTCGAGGACGAGTCCCGCGGGCGTCTCCTCCCTGATCACCGCCATCCCGTCGGTCTGCCAATGGACATTCAACCCATCGGCCTCCTTCGCCTCGAGCGCGGCGTGGTTTGAAATCCTCGGCTCGACGCGGATCTTCTCTCGGCCATCCCAGGCGGCGGGGGCTGCGAGCGAGAATGCCGGATCGGGGATCGCCTCGCGGATCGTGATCGGGAGATCGATCGACTTGGTGTTGTTCGGATAGACGGCGCGGAACCGGAGCGTGGCCTGCTCGTCCCCCGTCACCCGCCCGGCGTCGACGTCGCAGTGAAACGTATCGACGGCCACGACCCGCTCTTCGCCACCGCGGGCGAGGATCCAAGAAACTTTTTGCGCCCCGCCGGCCCGGGCTGTGAACGTAGCCGATTTCCCTTCGGCGATCTCGACGGCCGTGGGGGTGACGGCGAAATCAAGGCCCGGCTGGACGAGATGGCCAACGAGCATCTGGAGTGGTTTTTGGCTTTCGTAGTCGAGCTTTGCCCAGTCGGGGGAGCGGACGACGCTCGACACCCGGACCTCATCGATGTCGCCAGCGAAGTCGTACTGGTCGTACCAACCGCCGATCCACATCCGCGCCGGGGTGGCGATCTTCAAAGGAGCCGAATCAGTCCGCGTGGTGCCGTCGAGGACGCCGTTCACATAGAGGAGCGATTCCCCCTTGGTGGAGGTGTACAGGACATGCACCCACGCAGACTTGGCAAGCCGCGTCCCCCCGGCGACGTCAGCGCCCGAAAAATAACACTCCATCCGGGCGTGGGGAGGGCTGCGGA
>CANGGC010000457.1 GCA_947453125.1 Planctomycetaceae bacterium
GGCCGGCCCGGGGGTGCTGCGGAGGCCGGGAAGGAGGAGATCCCGCCTCACCGCCAGATCCCGACCGGCGTCGGTAGTCGCGCCGGTAATCGTGATCATCTCCCCCAAGGCCTTCACGAGGTCTTCGCAGGCTCGCTTCCCTGCCGGATGACCGGCGAACCAATCCGCCAGGGCCGTGAGCCTCTCGACGCGTTCCGGCACCGGCAGCACGGCTTCAGCGGCGGCGATCCGCTCCACGACGAATCCGTCGATCTCCTCCCGGAGAGCAGGCGACGCGCTGGACATGAATTGCCGGAGACGCCCCTCCACCCATCGTCCTTCGGAGACCGAGACGAGCGGATCGGCGCCATCGGTCACGAGCGCCGCATCCTGGCCTGCCGACCCCGTCGGCGCGACATCGAGGCAGCGGCGAAACGTCGCCCATGCCGCGGCAACGTCGCCGCTGCGGAGATGGCCGTCAACGATGAGTCGGAGCATCGATCGCTCCGGCGCCGACCGCGAGCCATTGGCAAGCCGGGCGTTCCAGAGCGGAACGGCGGCTGCGAAATCGCGTTCCAGCGCCGCAAGCAGGGCGTCGTCGACAACCGAATCGGGGATGGAATCTGGCGCGGCGGCGTGAGCCGACGCGATGGCGCCGATCCCATCGACAACAGCGCCCCGATCGATGGCCATCTGCCCTTTCCAGAGAAGCATCCTCGGTTCAGCGCTCCCCTGCCGGGCCGCCGTGTCGATCCGCTCCTGGAGGGCGGCGGTCTGGTGGAAGACGTCGAGCGAATCGACCCCCTGCGACACCACCTCACCCCGGTAGGCCACCAGATTTCCCGCCACCGCTCCTCCCCGCGATGGGGAACGGTCGACGACGGTGCCGTCGCCGAGACTGACCTCGATCACCTCAGGAGAGTCGAGGGGGAGGAACAGTCGGCCTTCGGTGATCACTCCCCGTCCACTCGGGCAGGCGCCGGAAAGGACCAGCGGCGTCGCCCATCGCGGCGCACCATCGGCGAGGCCCAGGCTCTGGACGCCGCGACGGCCCACAATGATCACGCCACCATCGACGACTCCGGCAACGTACAAGCCTTCCTTCCGGGACTGCTTCCAGGCGATGCTCCCGGTTCTCAGATCGACGCAGTGAATCTCCTCCGACTCCCGCGGCGTGAGGATGATCCGGCCACCGGCCACGACCGGGACGCCATCCCGCCAGCCCGTAGTGGCTGACGGTCCGGAGCCGGCTCCGAGCACCTGGCCGTTGATCACCACCCCCCCGCCGATGGCATTGCCGCGGCGGATCCGCACCCCATTTTGAAGGAGCATCGTGTCGCCCCCTGCCGGCTGGGGATAGGTGTAGGCCCAGAGGAGCGTCCGCGTGGCGAGATCGACGGCGACGGTCGTGCCGGCGCCGGTCGGGCAGACAAGCACGCCATCGCCGAACGACGGAGACAATCCTCCGACGCGGCGCAGATGGCTTTCCCGGTTGCCGATCGCCCGCTCCTCCTCGAGTTCGGCCAGCGGCTGCGACCAGAGCAGCGCCCCATCAGCGGCGGCGAGGACATCGAGACGGATCTCCCCCCGTTCCTCGACGAGGACGAACAATTGATCACCGATCGGGAGGGGTGCTCCGAGATACCACCCTCCCGGCGGCGCCGCGCCCCCCGGGAATCCCGGCTGCTGGACCGGGAGCGGCGCGGGCTCGGAGGCGGGCAAACGCCACGCCAGTTCACCGCGATTGGCGAGCCGATAGGCGGAGAGGGCGTTGGCCCCCGTCGGCGCTGGAGGGAGCGCCCGAAACATGCCATTGAGATTGTTGACCGCCGGTCCGGCGAGTGAAGCGGGATCGCTCTCCACGGCAAACACCAACGCACCATTGCTCGAGAGGGTTCCGCTCGTGGCATCGTCGAAAACGCCGCGGATCGCCGCCCGGGCCTCGGCATCGCCGCTCTCGTCCCCCTCGGCGCTCGCGGGCGTGGCATCGAAGAACGACCCTGCGGCCCCTCCCGTCTGCAGCCACACGCGCTTGCCGGTCTCGAAGTCGACGGCGAGGAGGCCCATCGGCGTATGGGCCAAGAGGAGGCCGTCTACCGCCAACGGGGTTCCTGCTGGAAGGAGGGGCATATCGCGGTCGGCGAACAGCTTGCGACGTCGCTCGAGGAGGCGGGCCTCCTCCGGATGGCGCGTGAGCGGCACCCGGTACCGCGGCACGAGAAGCGGCCGCGATGCCGAGACCACCGCATTGCGGGCGGCATCTCCACGGTGGAGCCACCACTCGCTGGCGCGGCGGCCGGCCCCACTGGCTGGTGCCCCGGCAACCCCCTCCAGCCAGGCGACCGCGCCTCCGGCCGGATAGTTGAGCGTCACCTCGCGCCCCCCGACGCGCACCGCAGCAACCCCTGCCACGCGGGCCTTCTCCAGGATCGCGATGGCCGCGTCGCGCTCGCCGGCACGCCACCAGGCGACGGCACGCATCACCGGCAGCGTCGGCTCATACTCCTCCCGACCGGGGGCACCCGCCAACCGCTCGAGCCACGAGGCCGCCTCGAGCGGCCTCCCGCTCTCGAGGGCCTCGAGCGCGGCAAGCATCGTGGCCCGCCGACCGGCCGGCGTGTGGAACCAACGACGGGCCACCTCCACGACCGCGACGGAATCACCCGCTCCGATCGCTTCTTCGAGGAGCCGATCCGCGCGGGCGCGGAACTGCAGCTCGTAGGCCGTCCGACCTGCGGCAGGCAACGTTCCGAGAAGACGGTTCGTCTCGGTCTTGATGCTCCTCCAGGTGCTCTCGCCCCCCGGCGGACGGAAGAAAAAATCGCGATCGCCACCGAGGATCTCGTCAACGAGCGTGGCCGAATCACTCCAGCGTTCATCGGAGATCAAGCGGCGGACGCGGTCGAGCTGTCGTTCCTTGAGACGATCGGTGGGGAGCGACACGCCACCGTCATCCCCAGCGTCACCGACATCATCGGCAGGCGCGTCGGTATCGCCGGGGCGCGGAGGATCGTCCTCGGCGGCCGCCTCTTCAGCCTCCGCCTGCCCGTTCTCCTCCTGCTGGGCGAGGACAGAAAGAGACCACGAACCGGCGCCGAAACCGACGACGACAACGCACACCACCAGGGGGAGTGATCTAGAAAATCGCCTCAGGGAGGCCGCTGTGACGGAGGGAGGCACCATTTCACCCCACCCCCTGCCCCAGCCCGACCAGCGGTTCGAACGTGCCATGTCGTGCCCCGAGTCCCCTGCGGAATCCGGCCACCCCCCCTGCTTCGCCCCGGCTGGAACGACCAGACAGCGGGGCCCCCGACAGCAGGAATCTGCCCCCGGAGGGGATAAAAGTGGTCAAAATATGGGCTTTTCAGCACCTACCAACGGTATCAACCGCGACGGTTCCGCCGGGCTGTTGCCCATCTTAGGCCGATCGCCAGTCGGGCAGCAAGAAAGTCTCGCCCCCCCTCACCGCCGCCGGTCAAAA
>CANGGC010000458.1 GCA_947453125.1 Planctomycetaceae bacterium
CCTCGGATTCTCCGTCCTCTGGTACCTCCCCGACAGCCCCCGCGATGCCGTCTGGCTGGCCGCCGACGAGCGCGACTGGCTCGAGCGTGAGATCGTGGCTGAAGTGGGCGTGCGGACGAGCGTCGGGGGCCATGACAAGCTCTGGGCGCTTGCCGACTCGCGGGTCTGGCTGCTGATCGCCCTCTACTTCAGCGTTGCCGTCGGCACGAACGTTACCGGGTCGTATCTCCCCAAGCTCGTCAAGGATTCCTTCGAGCCACTCCTTGCCACCAGTGACGGCACCTTCTGGAAGGTGGGGCTCCTCACGACGCTCCCGAGCATCCTCTCGGTGCTCGCGATGGTGGTTGTCAGCCGGATCTCCGATTCGACCCGGTCGCGGTCGACGCTCATCGCCGGGGCGCTGACGGCTGCGGCGGTCGGCTGGTACTTCGCCTGGCAGGGGGGGGATCCGTGGACGAAGCTCGCGGGGCTGTGCGTCGCCCAGGCGGGAATGATGGCGGTGCTGCCGGTGTTTTGGGCGCTGCCGCCGCTCTTCCTTGGCGGCGTGGCGGCGGCGGCGGGGATCGCGCTGATCAACTCCGTGGCCAACATCGGCGGTATCATCGCTCCGTCGCTCGTCGGCTCTTTTGGCATCGGGCCGCTCGTGGCCATCATGCTGTGGGGCGTCGCCATGGCGCTGATCGCGTGGCGCACGCTCGAATGGCCGGCGCTGCGGGCAAGGAAGAATCTGGAGCACAACTCTCGTGGCTGACGGCCTGTTCGATCTCGAAGGAAAAGTGGCGGTGGTTTCGGGCGCGGCCAGCGGCCTGGGGCGGGCCAGTGCCATGGCGCTCGCCGCCCACGGCGCCACCGTCGTGATGCTCGATCGCGACGCCGCCGGCATGATGCGGACTGGCGAGGCGATCGCCGCCGGCGGGGGCACGGCCTTCGCCCGCGAGCATGATGTCTCGAGCCCGAAAGCTGCCGAGGAGCTGTTTACCTGGCTCGATGGCGAGCTTGGCCGGATCGATTTTCTTGCCAACATCGCCGGCGAGGGGATCCTCGCCGATCCCCGCGAGCTGACGGTGGAGCAACTGCGGGAAGTGCTCGAGAACCTCGTCGTGGGGCGCTTTGCCCTCTGCCAGCAGGCGGGGCGGCGGATGCTCGCCGCGGGAAGTGGCTCGATTGTGAATACGGGGTCGCTGGCGAGCATGACGGCCCTCGGCCGCGGCCACATCGCCTACAGCATGGCGATGGGGGCGGTGGTGCAGATGACGCGCGAGCTCTCCACCGAATGGGCCGGCGGCGGGGTGCGCGTGAATGCGATCCTCCCGGCGCAGGTCCGCAATCCGTCGCTCGAAAAGCGGATCGCCGCCGATCCAGGGATCGAGCAGAAATGGCTCTCGGGAATCCCCGCCGGCCGGCTCGGCCGCCCCGACGACATCCAGGGGCTGATCGTGTTTCTCGCCTCGGATTCGAGCGCCTGGATCACCGGGGCCCTGATCCCGATGGATGGTGGCAACATGGCGATGAACGCCGGCGGCAGCCGCGGCTTTGCCCCGCCAGCCTCCTGATCTCGTGGCTCGTCCGTTCGCCGCTCACCCTCGTCCGCTTTCACATGTCTGGCCACCCTGATGACGACTTCTGCCGCTGCCTCTGATATCGACATCCTCCTCGACCGCTTCCGGGCGATGCTCGTCATCCGCCTCACCGAAGAGGAACTCGCCCGCAGCCACACGCGTGGGCTCGTCCACGGGGCCTGCCACACGTATGTCGGCCAGGAGGCGGTGGCCGTCGGCGTCTGTGGGCATCTCTCCAACAGCGACACGGTCTTCAGCACCCATCGCGGTCATGGCCATGCCCTTGCCAAGGGGATGCCGCCGGCCGACCTCTGCGCCGAGCTGTTTGGCCGCGCGGCCGGCTGCTCGCGCGGCCGCGGTGGCTCGATGCACCTCTTCGCCCCCGAGATCGGGATGATGGGCACCAGCGGCATCGTCGGCCCCTGCATCCTCCAGGCCTGCGGCGCCGGATATGCCGCCAAGCTGCGCCGCGATGGCGCTGTGGCGGTCGCCTTCTTCGGCGACGGCGCCGTCAACAATGCCGCCTTCCACGAGGGGCTCAACATGGCAGCAATCTGGAAGCTGCCGGTGCTCTTCGTCTGCGAAAACAACGGCTTCGCGACGGAAGTTCCCTTCAGCTACTCAAGCGGCATCCCCCAGGTCGGCCGCCGTGCCGCCTCCTACGGCCTCGCCGGCGTTGAGCTCGATGGCAACGATCTCGTCGCTGTCCATGCGGCCGCCCGCGAGGCGGTGGAGCGGGCGCGAGGGGGCGACGGGGCCACGCTTCTCGAATGCCGCACCTACCGCACCCGGGCCCATTCCGAAGGGATGGGCGACTTCACTTACCGCACCCGTGAGGAAGTCGACGCCTGGAAACAGAAGTGCCCGATCGCCAGACTCCGCGGCGTCCTCGGCCAACTCGGCGTCCCCGAGGGGGATTTGGCGGCGGTCGAGGCCGACGTGCAGGCTGTCGTGACTCAAGCGCGGGCCGCGGCCGAGGCAAGCCCGCCGCCGGCACCGGCGACGGCGCTCGAGGATGTTTATGCGGTCACCGAGCCCTCAGGGCCAGTGCCGCCGCAGGCATTTGGCGTCAACGCCGATGGCCCGCCGCGGACGTGGGCGCAGGGGACGCTCCAAGCGCTCGACGAGGCGATGGCGGCCGATCCGTCGATCTTCGTGATGGGGGAGGGGATCGGCGTCCGCGGCGGCAACTTCGCCACGACGACCGGGCTGTTTGCCAAATATGGCCCGGAGCGCCTCTGCGACACGCCGATCTGCGAGCGTGGCTTCGTGGGGCTCGCCTGCGGCGCGGCGATGGCTGGCGCCCGGCCAGTGATCGACTTCATGTTTGCAGACTTCGTCCTCGACTCGGCCGGCGAGATCATCAACCAGATCGCGAAGATGCGCTACATGTCGAGCGGCCGGCTGCGGATGCCGGTGATCCTCCGCGGCTGCATCGGCATCGGCCACTGTGCCGCCACGCATCATTCCGGCAGCTACTACGGGATGTATGCCCAGGTGCCCGGGCTGCGGGTCGTCGTTCCCTCCAACGCCGCCGATGCCAAGGGGCTGTTTACCCATGCCCTCCGCGGGAGCGATCCGGTCCTGTTTCTCGAGCATCGCGAGCTGATGGGGCACAAGACGCCGGTGCCAGAGGGGCTTTATGACATCCCCTTCGGCGTCGCCAATGTCGTCCGCCGCGGCCGGCATGTGACGGTGGTGGCACTGGCGCGGATGGTGCAACTCGTGGCGAGCGTCTGCGATCAGCTCGCTGCCGAGGGGGTCGAGGTCGAGCTCATCGACCCGCGGACGGTCTCGCCGCTCGACATGGCGACGATCCTCGCGTCGGTGGAGCGCACCGGCAGGCTGCTGGTCGTCGACGAGCCGCCGGCGTCGTGTGGCTTTTCCGCCGAGGTCGC
>CANGGC010000459.1 GCA_947453125.1 Planctomycetaceae bacterium
CAACCGGTGGCCGGGATTGTCGAGGCGATCCATGAGGCGGTGCGCGATTTCCACGGCGCCACCTCCCCGCACGACGACGCGACGGTGCTCGTCGCCAGGATCGAGTGAAGCAGGCGGAGCCGTGATGCGCCGTCGCCGGTGAACGCCCCACGTCCGGCCTGCTATCGTGGAGGAGGTCATCCGTTCCCCACGCCCCGCCGAGGTCGTCATGCCATCTGCCGTTCCCAAGCTCCCCGTGACCCCAAAGAGCTCGCCCCCCGCCGTGGGGCTCGGCCTCTGGAAAATCGACCGGGCCGACACCGCCGGGATGGTCGAGGAGGCGCTGCGGGTCGGCTACCGGCATCTCGATTCGGCCTGCGACTACGGCAACGAGGTCGAGGCCGGCGTGGGGATCCGCTCGAGCCTCGCTGCCGGCGTCTGCCGCCGCGAGGATCTGTGGGTGACGTCGAAACTCTGGAACACCTACCACGATCCGCGGCATGTCCGCGCCGCCGCGGAACGCTCCCTCCGCGACCTCGGCCTCGACCACCTCGATCTCTACCTCGTGCATTTCCCGATCGCCCAGCGGTTCGTGCCGTTCGAGGAACGCTATCCCCCTGGCTGGATCCACGACCCGACGGCATCCCCGCCGCGGATGGAGATGGTCAACGTCCCGCTGGCGGAGACGTGGGGGGCGATGGAGGAGCTCGTCTGGGCCGGGATCGTGCGCCGCATCGGCGTCTGCAATTCCACGACCGCGCTGCTCCGCGATCTCCTCGCCGGGGCGCGGATCCCGCCCGCCGTCCTCCAGGTGGAGCTCCACCCGCTCCTCGCCCAGGAGAAGCTCCTCCGCTTCTGCCGGGAACAGGGAATCGCCGTGACCGCCTTCTCGCCCTTGGGCGCCCCGTCGTACGTCCCCCTCGGCATGGCCCGGCCGGAGGAATCGCTCCTCGACCATCCCCTCATCCGCGACACCGCCAGTGCCTGCGGACGAACCCCGGCCCAGGTCCTTCTCCGTTGGGGGATTCAGCGGGGGACGGCCGTGATCCCCAAGACCTCCCGCCGCGAGCGGCTGAAAGAGAACCTTGAACTCTTCAGCTTCACCCTCACAGGGCCCCAGATGGCGGCGATTTCAGCCCTCGATCGGGGGCAGCGGTTCAACGACCCAGGGGTCTTCTGCGAAGCGGCCTTCGGGGCGTTCTGCCCGATCTACGAATGATTGGCCTCGAGGTTCCCTGAGAATTCCTTGGGGTACACGGAACGGACACATTCCACAGATAGCCTCGCAACGTCTCCACGGCCGGCCTGACCAACCGACAGAAAGTGCCTCGCCCGGGCCCGCCGGCGACCGGAACATTCCTTGTGGCCCATTGCCGACGTCTTTATGATTTCGGGTTGGGGGGAGTCGTTTGCGGCGCGGGGGAGATGCCACCGGTCTAGACCGATCGCCCGACGTTCTCTTCAGTCGATGCGTCTTTTCATTCCCTTCTCGCCCAGTCGCTTCCTCTCTTTCCGAGGAGTCTCCCATGCGTCTTTCCTGTTCCATAGGCCCGCGCAAGGCCGGCTTCACGCTGGTTGAATTGCTCGTAGTCATCGCCATCATCGGCACACTCGTCGGCCTCCTCCTCCCGGCCGTTCAGGCGGCGCGTGAGGCGGCCAGGCGCAGCTCCTGCTCCAACAACATGAAGCAGATGGGGCTGGCGATGCAGAATCTCGAAGGGGCGAAGAAATCGATGCCGACGTGGTGCGTCGAGCTCCTCCCCTCCGAGGCCCCGACCAATCCGGCAAACCCGCTCTTCAACGTCACCGCCGACGCCCGCAAGCCGATCGCCGCGGTGGGGCAACTCCTTCCCTACGCCGAAGGGAGCACGATCGCGAATCTCTTCAACTTCCAGCGGCCGCTCCTCGACCCGATCAACATGGCGGCGCCGTGGCCGGGTGGACAGAACCAGACCGGGGCCTTCGCGCCGCAACCGATGTTCCAGTGCCCGTCGACGCCGAACGTCCCCGATGGCTACTACGCCGACTACTTCGCCCAGGCCGGGCTCCTCTCCTCGGGTGCGAAGATGAGCATGCCGCGGACCGACTACGTTCCCATCCGTGGGATCCACAGTTCGCTCGCGACCTGCGTCGGCCTGCCGGCGACGTCGACCGAGAACGGCTTCCTCGGCACGAGTGACCCGAAGACGAAGCGGCGCGTGAAGTTCGCCGAGTGCATCGACGGCCTCTCGAAGACGATCATGTTCGTCGAGGAGGCGGGGAAGCAGCAGCAGTTCTTCAAGGGGCAGAAAGTGCCGGCGCTCGTGCCCTTCTATGACGTGTCGCTCAACTCGCTCTACCTGGAGTGGAACATCGCCCGTCAGACCCGCGGCTTGAGCGGAGCCAACATCGCGCAGCCCTCGTTGGCCGGCTGCGGAATCATCAACATCTGGAACGAAAACAACCCCTACTCGTTCCACCCGCAGGGGGTGTCGTACGTCCGTGGCGACGCCTCGGTCGCCTTCATGAGCCAGGACATCGATCCCACGGTCTACGTCGCCATGGTCAGCCGCGACGGTGGCGAGGCGGTCAGCAACAACGACTGAAGCCCGGGCCGTTCGATTTCAGGTTTTTCGTGAACCTCGCTTCCGACCCGGTCGACCGACGGCTGTCGACCGGGTCGGGGCATGTTCACCCACCTTCTGCTCTCCTTTCCTCTCACCACTCGCCACCATGCCATCGAACAACCTGCCCTGCCGCCCCCATGGCCGCTTCTCATCCCTTCGATTCCGGCTGATCCCGGCGGTCGCCATCCTGGCCGCCGCCCTCGTCGGCTGCGGGAAGGCCGGCCCGAGCCTCGTCCCGGTGAAAGGGACGATCACCGTCGACGGCAAACCGGCCGAGGGAGCCGTGCTGATCTTCCATCCCACCGGAGGGAAGGGGAGCATCGCTTCGGCCGCTGCCGACGCGAGCGGCGCGTTCGTGATCACCTCCAACGGCAGCGCCGGTGTCGTCACCGGCAGCTACAAGGTGACCGCCACCTGGCCCGATCCGGCCAAGAAGCCGAAGGTCACGCTCGGCGCTTCCCCCGAAGATGCCCCCGATCTCCTCGAGGGGCGCTACGTGAGCGTCGACAAGTCCCCCACCACCGTCGAGATCACCGCGGCGACGAAGGAGCTCCCGCCGATCGCCCTGACGACGAAGTGATCAGGCCCAGCTACCCCATCCCCTCCCTCCGGATTCCCCCCATGCCGCTCCGTGCTTCCGTTTTTCTCGTCGCTCTGCTCTCCCTCCTCGCCGGGCTCGCTGCCGGCTCTGCCGCTGCGGCGCCCCCGGTCGGGGCGACGGTCGAATTGCCTATCGACGACTACCTCGACGACGACGACGGAGCCTTCAGCTGGGAGGTGGTGAAGGGAGACGGCAAGGCGGGGACGACCGTCATCAAGCTCACGAGCCAGTCGTGGCGGGCTCCCGACGAAGTCAGCCGA
>CANGGC010000460.1 GCA_947453125.1 Planctomycetaceae bacterium
AATGCGATCGTGGGCGATTCGCTGCTCGATGTCGTCAGGTGCGTCGTCGAAGCGTTTCATGGTCGCACCGGTTGTCGGGGAAGGTTTGTCGCTGCACCGAGCGTGAGGCGGAGCTTTTCGAGCGCCGAGCGATACCGGCTGGCAGCGGTGTTGAGGCTCGTGCCAGTGGCCGCCGCGATCTCCTCGAACGACAGCCCGCCATCGATTCGCAGGGCGACCACCTCAGCTTGGGCCTCCGGCAGGGCCGCCACCGCCGCGGCCAGTTCATCGTCGGGAAGTCTCGGTGCCGATATCACTCGTCCCTCCATCCCATGGATCTCCTCGATCGTGCGGCGGAGGCCGTCAAGTGATCGGCGCTGGCTCGCCAGGCTCCGCCACCTCCGGCCGATCGAATGGCGGAGGGTGGTGAAGACGTATCCGTCGAGGTCGCTGACCGTGGCGAGCTTCTCCTGCCCTCGAACGAGCGCCACGAACACCTCCTGCACCGCCTCTTCTGCCCCCTCGACCGACCCTGTCATCCGCCGTGCAGCGGCAAACAGCCGCTCTCCGAGCCGGTCGTAGAGCCGGGCGAAGGCGGCCATGTCGCCGGCAGCGAGGCGGGCGATCTCCCGCTCGGGCGTGTTGCTGTCATCCACCGGTTCGCTCCCGCCGCCGGCTCGTCACTGCGATTCCCCTGCTCCACTCCCAAGGAGCCGCGCCGACCCGGTTTTTGTCACCCTTTTTTTGACAGAGGTCTTCCGCCGAGTGCCGGGGTGACGGGCCGAGCGTCGGAGGGGCTATTCCGCAGTTCGATTCGAAGTCTGAGGAATCGTGTCTGCGGCATCGGGCACCGTCATCCGCAGCCCGATGTCGTCGCTGTCCGTGTTGCTCTCCACACCCTCTTGCCGTGGTCCTCCGTCATCCTTGCCATCGGGACCGACCGACCAGACGAGAAGCTCCTCCGGCGTCACTTTCAGGTGGAGCGGCGTGTCGGTCGTGAATGGATCGCGCGGCACCGACGGGAGTCGGGCCGGAACGAGGGCGTCGATCGATTCCGGGATCGCGCCTGTGGCGAGACGTTCGCGTGTGGCCGCCAGGAGCACCTCCGCCGCCCGATGGCGCGCCACGGCCATGCACTGCGAGCGGAGCACGGCGTCGGTGGCCGGCACGATGAGACGGGAGAGGAAACCGTCCGGCCCGGTGCGGCGGATCTCGGCCTCGATGCCGTCGATCTGCTTTTGCGTCTGGGGCCAAGTCCGCGATTGATCGACGCCCCCTGTCACGAACTGCCGATACGCCTCGAAGCGGCGCCGATAGCCGGCGATATCGGCCGGGAGGATGAACGCCCGCCACACGGCCGAGAGCGGATCGATGAGGAGGGAAAAAGGTTCTTCCTGCGGGAGGATGGCGACGTTCGGGTCGCCCGCGAGCCGGCCTAGGCGATCGATACCCTGCCGGCCATCGGCGAAGTTCGCGAACAGCGAGAGACCGAAGGCCTCCTCGCCATTGATGGCACGGACGAGCGATGGCGTTGAGGCGATGAGATCTCGGAGAGCGGGGTCATCGAGGAGCGGGGCATCGGCGGCGGAGAGCGTGGGAAGGATCTCGGCAACGACCGACAGCGCCGTCGCATCGAGCGCGATCCCCACGAGATGCGAGATGAGGATCGGCTCGGAGCCCACCTGCCGGCCGATGCGGCCGATGCGGACGGCGTCGGCGAGGGCCTCCGCGGGCTTCCCCGCGGCCGCCTCGTGTCGCGCGGCGAGCGCGAGGAGCCGCCCCTCGTTGCGGCACGACTGAACCTCGGCCAGGAGCATGTCGATGCTCGGCCTGGTCCAGTCGCGCGCGAAGCGGCAGGCCGGCATGTCGGCGGCGCGGCGGATCGTGTCGAGGAGGCTGGCGTGACGGGCGAGAAGCGCACCGACGGCGGGGCTCGAAGCGTCGATCGCAGGGGCGTTGAACAGACCATCGGCAGCGTTGAGGTCCGTGGCCGCGGCGAGCGCGGCGGCCGCTTGGGTGTGAAGGATGGCGGCGTTCTCGGCGTCGGCGACGGCCGGCGGCAATGCTGCCTGCATGATGGCTGCCGCCTCGACGCGCATCGCCCGGGCCTCGGCGGCGACGGCGTTGTCGAGGATCAGGAGCGTGCCGAACGACACCGCCTTGGCGAGGATCGCGAAAGCGAACAGCCCGATCACCGGCCAGCGCGAGGCGACCGCCACCGACGAGGAAGCCATCGCCGTCATACCGGCGCGGCTGATCCAGATCCCACCGATGAGCGCCGAGAGAACGACCGTGAGCACGGCACCGAACCAGTTCGGCCGCATCCGGGCGTCGAAGGCGAGGTACCCGCTGGCCAAGAGCCAGGGGAGGAGGGCGAGGGCAGGGAGGGCGAGGCCGAGAAAGAGCCATAGCGCACGGCGCCGGTCGCTGCGGGCGGCGGCGGCCGTGCAGGCGGCCGACCAGAGGAGGCAGGCGGCGGTGAGGATGAGAAAGAAGGCGAAATAGCCCATGGACGCCTGGCTCCGGCGAGGAAAAGAGGGGGGCAACACCGGGGTGTCAGCCACACGCCCGAGGGGCTATTCTTGCATATTGGAGGGCCCGAACGGGGCCCACATTGCGTTCCCCGCCGAGTCGCACCGACCTCCAGCGAGATCCACGATGAGCGACGACCAGAAGCCTGCCGATGCTCCGAAGCTGACCGCCGTCGAGGGCTTCAAGACCGCGAGCAACTTCCTCCGCGGGGATATCGCCAAGGAACTCGTCGACGGGGCCCCCGGCTTCGGGAAGGGAAGCGTTCAGCTGCTCAAGAACTTCGGCACCTACCAGCAAGACGACCGCGAGCAGCGGAAGAGCCGGGAGGGAGCCAAGAGCGTCCGCGAGATCAGCTTCATGATCCGCACCTGCGTGCCGGGGGGGAAGCTCACTGCCGCCCAGCTCCTCGCCGCCATCGACATGGGGGACGAGATCGGCAACGGCACGATCCGGCTGACGACGCGGCAGTCGATCCAGCACCATGGCGTGGTGAAGGGGGATCTGAAGGAGTTCATGCAGAAGGTCCACACCAACCAGATGACCACGCTCGCCGCCTGCGGCGACGTCGAGCGCAACATCATGTGCTGCCCGGCGCCGATCCACGGCAATGCCGTCCGCGACCAAATGCAGGCGAAGCTCGACGAACTCGCCATTCATCTCGCCCCGCGGACGCGGGCCTACTACGAGATCTGGCTGACTGATCCGGAGACCGGTGAGAAGGAGCGCGTGGCCGGCGGTCCTGACCCCATCGAGCCGATTTACGGTCCCACCTACCTGCCGCGGAAGTTCAAGACGGCGTTTGCTCTCCCCGAGGACAACTGCACCGACGTCTACGCCAACGACCTCGGCTTCATCGTCGTCCACGAACATGGAACGATCCTCGGCTACAACGTCGTCGCCGGTGGCGGGATGGGCGTGACGCCGAGCGCCGCCA
>CANGGC010000461.1 GCA_947453125.1 Planctomycetaceae bacterium
GTTCCGCAGGAGCGTCGGCGCTTCGCGGGCGTTGAGGATCACGCCGTCGATGTCGCCGTCGTTGTCGAGATCGTCGAATGCAGCGCCACGGGCGCTGTGGCGGGGAATGGCGTGGAGCCCCGCCGCGGCCGACATCTCCACGAACCGCTCCCCGACGTTGCGGAGGAGAACGTTGTGGTTGCGGTAAGCCGTTGCATCATCGAACTGCTCGACGAGATCGTTGATGTGGCCGCAGGCAATGAACAGATCACGGCGACCGTCGTTGTCGAAGTCGACGATCCCGCAGCCCCACTTCACCCACGGCACGCTCCCGGCCCCGGCTCCGGTCCGCGCACTGACATCCTCGAATCCATGACCGGCGAGGTTGTGGTAGAGGACGGGCCGCTCCCCCTGGTAGGAGGTCATCCACAGGTCGAGCCAGCCGTCGTTGTCGACATCCCCGCAATCGACCCCCATGCTGCCGTTGGGCTGCCCGATCATGTCGTAGGCCAGCCCCGCCTCCAGGCCGACCTCCTCGAAGCGCCCCGTGCCGTCGTTGCGGAAGAGAAAGTTCGCAGCGACATCGTTGAGGACGAAGATGTCGGTGTCGCCGTCCCCGTCCTCATCGAGGCACACCACCCCCATCCCCGGCCCTGCCCTTCCGGCAATCCCCGATGACTCGCTTTGATCGCTGAACCGGCCGTCCCCCTCGTTGCGGAACAACGTGTCGGGCCAGGCTTCGTAGTCGCGCGGCCCGTGGTAGAGCGGCACGCCCCGGATCCGCGGGGAGACGTGCTCCTCAGGGGAAAAGCGAACGTAGTTGGCGGCATAGAGATCGAGATCGCCATCCCCGTCGGCATCGAGGAGGGCGAGGCCCGCGCCGAGTTTATCGCCGTCGGCCGTCCCGGCGGCGGCAGTGACATCGAGGAACGTGCCGTCCCCCATGTTTTGCCACATCCGCTTCGGCCCGTAGTTGCTCGTGCAGAGGTCGGGGAAGCCGTCGTTGTCGAGATCGCCGACGGTCACCCCGACTCCGTACGCCTCGTGATCGAGCCCGGCGGCGGCGGTGACATCCTCGAACCGCCATTCCCCCCGGTTCCGCACGAGCATGGCCCGCGGCCGGCGCCTCGGCTCGGTGCCGGGGAGATCGCTGCCGTTGGGGAAGTAGAGGTCGATCCGGCCGTCGAGATCATGGTCGAGCGTCGCCAAGCCGGCGGTCACCGTCTCCGGGATGAAGCGGCGGCCGCTCCCGCCGTCGTCGTGGACAAACCCGATCCCAGTGGCAGAACTGAGATCCTCGAAGAGGATCGGCGGCGGCTCACCGTGGCAGGGCCGTGCCCCCGGAATCGTCGTCGCGGCGGCGATGAGGGGGATCGAGCACGCCAGCCATGTCAGACAGCAGCGCGGCATCTCAAGGCCTCCGTTGGGGTGCGGGGCGAGCGCCGGAGCGTTCCACGAGCCGCTGCGCCTCTCCCTCCCGCCCCTGCCGGCGGTAGAGATCGACAAGCCCGGAGAGGGCCACTGCTTGGGCCGGCGCGAAGTCGAGCGCCCGCAGCCAGTCGCGCTCGGCTGCGGCCTTGTCGCCACCGGCTGAGTCGATTCGTCCAGCGCTTGCATACCAACCCCCCATCGCCTGGAGGAGCGCCGGCATGTCGTCGAGCCGGGCCTTGGCATTGGCCCGATCGCGGGCGAGGCTCTGCGCTTTCCGTTTGGCAAACTCGGCCTGGTGCCGGGCCGCTGCCTCGGTCTCGCCGAGCCGGCTGCAGGCGGTGGAGAGCCCGTAGAGGGCGTGAGACGAAGCCGGGTCGATCGCGAGGGCCCGTTCGAAGTCTTCCTTCGCGCCGGCATGATCCCCCTCCTGCAGTCGGGCGTGGCCGAGGAGCGTGAGCCGGTTGGGATTGCGGGCCGTGGCGGGAAACTCGCGGGCGAGCACCGCGACGGCCGCCCCGGGCCGGCCGAGATTCGTGAGCGATTCCCCGAGGAGCACCTGGACGCCGGGGAGATCGGGCCGGGCCGCAAGAGCCGCTTCGAGATGCTCGACCGCCAGCGTCTCCTCCCCCCGCTCTCGGGCATACTTTCCGAGACGGAGATGGGCCTCCGCCGAGTCGGGATGCTCCGCCAGCCACTGCTCCCACAAGCTCGTCGCGGCGGCGAGGTTGCCGAAGCGATCGTGCATCGTCGCCTCGAGATCGATCGGCTCTAGGGCAGCGGGATGACGCTCGCGGAGGGCTGCGGCAAGAGCGAGCGCCTCTTCGCGGAGGCCATCGAACGACTCGGGAAGGGGCGGCCTCGCCTCGTCAGCCGGCCGCTCCACGCTGCCGGTGGCTGGGGCATGGAGAGAAGCCGGAGGGATCGCGGAGGCCAGATCCTTCGCGAGCCGCCGTGGCCCGGCAACGGGCACCGCCGGCCCCGGCGCTCCACGCGGCGCTTCACCGCACCCCCAGAGGGCGACTGGCGCGATCGCGACAGCGACACATCTCAGCGGGATAGCGAGGCGGCGCATCGATCCGATCCGCGCCTCCCGGGCAACGATCCCCACGCCGTCGTCTCCCCTAGCTACACGTGGATAAAGTCTCCGCCGCAGGCAGCGATCGTCGTGCTCGAGTCAGAATACCAGGGGGAGAAAAAAGTCCGCCACGTCCGCCGGTCACCCGCCACTGAGGACGGCGAGGAGGCGGGTGATGTCGGCCGGCAGCGGCGCCTCGAACAGCATCCGCTGCTGCGTACGGGGATGATCGATGGCGAGGCTCGAGGCGTGGAGCGCCTGGCGGGTGAGGAGCGGCGAGCCATCCCCCCGCAGCCCCAGGAACGACCGGTCGACGACACCGCGGCCGCTGTAGAGGATGTCGGCGAGGACCGGGCAGCCTATGGAAGCCAGGTGCACGCGGATCTGGTGAGTGCGCCCCGTCTTCGGCGTCACCTTCAACAGCGCCGCCCTGCCGAAGCGCTTCATCACTTCGTAGCGGGTGACGGCATCACGGCTGGTGGAGTGGTCGCGGCGGACGGCCATCCGCTCGCGCTGATAGGGATGGATGCCGATGGGAAGATTGATCTCGTCGCGATCGAAGCGTGGCTCCCCCTGCACGACCGCCAGGTAGGTCTTCTCGGTGGTGCGGCGCTCGAACTGCCTCGCCAGCGCGTGGTGGGCTTCTTCATTACGGGCGACGATGATCACGCCGCTGGTGTCGCGGTCGAGGCGATGGACGATCCCGGGGCGGGTCGGCCCGCCGACGGTGGAGAGGCCACCGGCCACCCGTTCGAGATGCCACTTGAGCGCCCCGGCGAGCGTTCCCTTCCAGTTCCCCTTGGCGGGATGAACGACCATCCCGGCCGGCTTATTGACGGCTCCCATCACGTCATCGAGGTAGAGGAAATCGAGCGGGATCTCCTCAGCCTCCGGCCCCGCCCGCGCCGGCTCCGGCACGGTGTAGGCGACGACCATCCCCGCCTTGAGTTGGAGCGA
>CANGGC010000462.1 GCA_947453125.1 Planctomycetaceae bacterium
CGCTGACGGAGCTCGTTGAGGTGACCTTGGGCGGCTTTCGATTCGCCCGCAAGCATGAGAAGTTCGGCGTGATTGAGGCGCAGTTTCTCATCGTCCGGGACGCCCCGGAGCGCTTTCTCCGTCTCGAGGATGGCCCAGCGAACAAAATCGCTTGTCTGGCCAGGTTTGCGGGCGAGATCGTTGAGGATCCTGGCGAACTGCGCCCGGCGCTGGTGGTCGCGTGGCCGGAGCTCGAGGTATTTGGCGAACTGCACGATGGCCTCGAGCGGCTTCCCCTCGGCAAGGAGATTATCGGCGTTCTTGACAAAGACATCGGCGTTCCGGCCGGTCTGCCAACGGTGAAGGCCGGCAACGCCGAGGACGATCGCCAGGAAGCAGGCGAGGACAACCAAGAAGAAGGGGAGGTTGACGCGTCGCATGGGGGTTTAGCTCAAAAGGGATGACGCAAGGATTGCGACACCGGAGTCGTCGTCGACCGCGGGAAACGCGTCCGCCGCAATTCGAAGACGGCGGAACGTCCCTCTTCCATCCTATCGGCCGGACAGGCCCGATTCAGCCCACCGCCCCCCCTCGATCCTACGGTCGTTAAGACCCAAGTCGTCGGCAAAGGCTTCTCAACCGGTGACGGGAGGGATGGAGGCTGGGGCGACCGGGAATTGGGCGACCGTCGATCGAGGAAACCCTCGCCTTTTTCGCCGGGCGACACCTTGAAAAAGGCCGGAGAAGACTTTTTCCAAGGAAAGCTAGACTCAAACCCACCTTGTCCAACTGACTCCCGGGGGGAAACCATGCGTTCGTCGTTCCGCGGGCCGGCACTCGTCGGCGTGCTCGCCATCGCTTCGCTCGTCGCCGCTCCCGGGCTCTGTGGGGCCGAGGGCTGGCCCGACTTCCGCGGCCCATCGGGGCAGGGGCACTCGGCCACGGCCGGCCTGCCGACGTCGTTCTCCCCCAGCGACCATGTCCGTTGGAAGGTGGCGCTCCCGGGAAAGGGGTGGTCGACGCCGATCATCGACGACGGTCGGGTGTTCCTCACCACGGCCGTTCCCTCGGGAGAGATCCCCCCCGCGAAGCAGTCGCTGCGTGCCCTCTGTCTCGACGCCGCCACCGGGAAGACGCTGTGGGACAGGGAACTGTTCTCCAAGGACATGACGACAGCGAAGAGCCACACGAAGAACAGCTTTGCGAGCCCCTCGGCCGTCACCGATGGCCGGCATGTCTTCTTTCACTTCGGCCCCGACGGTACGGCCGCCGTTGACCGTGACGGCACCACCGTCTGGTCGAACGACTCACTCGGATACGACCCGCAACATGGGGCGGGAAGCTCGCCGATCTTCGTCGGCAATCTGCTCGCGTTCACCGGCGACGGCGTCGCCGATCCGTTCATCGCCGCGCTCGACCGCGGCACCGGGGCGCTTTCCTGGAAGACGGCCCGCCCCGAGATGCCCGATCCGAAATGGTCGTTCTGCACGCCCCTCTTCGTCGAAGCCGGCGGCCGCAGGCAGGTCGTCAGTCCCGCCGGGCACATGGTCTGCAGCTACGACGCGGACAGCGGCCGGGAGCTGTGGCGCGTCCGCTACCCCAACAAATGGTCGGTCGTACCGCGGCCGATCTTCTCCCACGGCCTCGTATTCGTCTGCACCGGCTACGACGGGCCGGCCGAACTCCTCGCCATCAAGCCGGATGGAGAAGGGGACGTCACCGACACCCATGTCGTTTGGAAGACCGATGACAACATCCCCCACAATCCTTCGCCGGTGATCGTGGGTGACGCAATCTACCTCGTCGCCGACAATGGCATCGCTTCCTGCCGGGATGCCGTCACGGGCAAACTCCACTGGCGCCACCGCCTCGGCGGCAACTTCTCGTCGTCGCTCGTCCATGCCGGCGGGACGTTGTGGATCGTGAGCGAGCAGGGGGTGTGCACGGCGTTCGCCGCCGACCCGACCGAGTATCGCGAGCTCGGCAGCGGCGACATGGGGGAACAGGTTCTTGCGTCGCTCGCACCGGCTGACGGGGCGTTCTTCCTCCGCACCGAAGGGCATCTCTACCGGATCGAGTAACCTTCCTTCCGCCCCCCTGACTCCCGGAGCCTTTGGGATGCCCCGCCTTTCACCGTCGATCATCGCCGTCGCCCTCGTCGCGATTGTCGTCCCGACGCTCCCCGGCGCGGCCGGGGAGGTCGTCGTCAAACTCGCCGGCGACTGGAAGGTGCGCGTGGTCCACACGGCCGCCGGCGTCACGGCGACAGAGACGTTCCTCATCGCCCACCCCGACGTCGTCGAGGTGATCGACGAAAAACTTTCCCAGCTGCCGGTGTTCAATCCCGCCGTCCCCGGCTGGGTGAAGGGGATGGCGCTGGCGGAGGTCAAAGCGGCCGAGTGCACCGTGATCCGGGCCCTCGACCCCGATTCACTCGTCACAAAATCGGCCCCCGGAAACGAAGGCCCCGAACTCGAGCGCGGACGCGACTGGGAGGCTGACCCCGAGTGGGGCACGGTGGGGCGGCTCGCCGGCGGCCGCATCGGGGAAGGGGAGCCGGTGTGGGCCAGCTACCGCGCCGCCCGGCGCCGGATCGATTCGATCGTCCGTCTCACTGATGGCACGCTCGAGTTGGTGCGCGGCGAGCCGCAGATCGTTCTCTGCGAACCGCCCTCCATCCCGGCCGGGAGTGAACGACTCGTGAATGTCTACCTTCCAGGGCGGATCGCGAGCCTCTCGGGAGCGAATCTATTCCCGATCCTCGAAGACCGCTGTCCGCCGCTTCCCCAGGACCAACCGCCCCAGGCCAAAGCCAGGCTCCCCGAGACGCTCCGGCGCCTCGAGGGGGGCGAGACTTTGAAAATCCTTGCCTGGGGAGACAGCGTCACCACCTACGGCCGCTGGCAGTCGATGTTTGTGGAGCGACTCAAGGCCCGCTATCCACAGTCCAAGATCGAGTTGGTCACCGAGGCCTGGGGGGGACGCAACACCGGCAGCTACCTCGCCGAGCCCCCCGGCAGCGACCACAACTATCGAGAGAAGGTGCTGGAGACTCGCCCGCACTTGATCGTCTCCGAGTTTGTCAACGACGCCGGCATGGCCCCGGCAGACGTCGATCAGCAGTATGGCCGGTTGCTCGCCGACTTCCGCGGCATCGGCGCCGAATGGATCATCCTCACGCCTCACTACGTGATGCCGGAATGGATGGGGCCGGGATTTGTCGAGCGTGGCCAGCGTGACATCGACGACGATCCGCGTCCCTACGTCGCCGGACTGAAAGCCTTTGTTGCCGCCCACCCGGAGCACGTGGCGCTGGCTGATGCCGCGCGGCGTTACGGCCGCCTCTGGCGTCAGGGGATCCCTTACCTGACGCTCATGGAGAACAACATCAACCATCCGAACGTGGCCGGCCACCGGATCTTTGCCGATGCCCTCGATGAGGTGTTCGGAACGCC
>CANGGC010000463.1 GCA_947453125.1 Planctomycetaceae bacterium
AGGGATCGCTCGGCACCGAGAAATTGACCAGTCCCGTCTCGACGATCGGGTTGATGACGATCACCTTCCCGCCATTGCGCCGCACCTGCATGAGCGTCCGCATCATCCGCGGATGGTTGCTCGCCGGATTGCCGCCGATGAGAAACACGATGTCGGCGCGTTCGAGGTCCTCGAGCTGCACCGTCCCCGCCCCCGTTCCGAGCACGCTCGCCATCCCCACACCGCTGGCCTGATGGCAGTAATAGGAGCAGTTGTTGACGTGATTCGTGCCGTAGAGACGGGCGAGAAGCTGGAGGAGGAAACCCGCCTCGTTGCTCGAGCGGCCGCTGAAATAGAAGAACGTCTCCGCCGGCGAGGAGCCCTTCATCCGCTTGGCGATCCTCGCCATCGCGTCGTCCCAGCTGATCGGCTTGTAGTACTGCTCCCCCTTCTCGAGCACGACCGGCTCCACGAGCCGCCCCGAATGCTCCAGTTGGTAGGGGGAGAACTGCTGCAATTGCGCGATGGAGTAGGTGGAGAAGAAGTCGCGCTTCACCCCCCCCTGCATGTCGGCCACCATCGCCTGAAACGACTTCTTGCAGACTTCCGGGAAATGACCCGCCTCGTTGACCATCCCCCCCGACTGTCCCCCCATCCCCAGCGCGCAGGTCTTGCAGGCGTTCTTCGAGCGCATCGCCTTCCAGAGCTTCCAGAAGCCCCCCGCCTCACGCGACTTCTTCAGCGTGTAGCGGATCGCCCGCCAGCCACCACCCGTCTTCACCCGCATGTTGGGAACCCTTTCCGAGAAGACCGACCTCGCCCGGGCCGTTGACTCAGGGCCATCTTGAATCTCACTTCCGCGCCGGCAGCACCTGGATCTCGACCCGGCGGAACTCGATCGGGTGGCTCTCCGACTGGAGCGAGATCGTCCCACCGTCGAGGAGGAGCTTGCCGTCGCGCTTCGCGATCAGCCCCTTGGAGTGGGGATCGTTCGGATCGAGCTGCGCCCCCTCGTACTCGAGCACCGGCTCCCCGTTGACGAGATGCCGGATGACCTTGTCGCCGTCGACCTCCACCTCCACCGTCACCCACTGGTCCCCCCGGTAGGTCTTCGACTTCGAGGTCGTGCAATGGGGGGTGAAGAGCTTGCCGTCCATGACGACGTTCGTGCCGGGGGTACAGAGGTTCGCCGTCGTCCGCTCCCCTTCGGGGGCGCCGCCGAGAAACTGCACCTCGATCGAAGCCGGAAAATCCTGGTCGAGCGTCATTCCCTTCGGGTCCTCGCCATGGAGCATCACTCCGGAGTTGCGGATCGCCCACCCCGGCCCCCCCGGGCACTGCTCGCCGGTGAAGCGGTATTCGATCCGGAGCTTGTATCGGGAAAACGGCTCGGCGAAGAACAGGTGGCCGAACTTCTCCCCGAAGGTCGGATACTTGGCGGGGTCGTAGACGACCTTGAGCACGCCATTCTCGACCCGGAAGGTGTCGCCGTAGTTGTCGCCGAGGGCCTCGCCGCGGATCTTCGGCGTCCACCCGGTGAGATCCTTGCCGTTGAACAGCGGCCGCCAGGCCGGCTCCTCGGCGTGGCCAATTCCCGTGGCACAGGCCCCGAAGCTCCCCACGAGGGCCAGGATCACCACCATGCGGCGGAGGAGGAGGAGGAGGAGGGACCGACGCGACGACGACATCTTCAGGCTCCAGACGGGACGGGGGGAACGGGAGCGCGCACCCCGGCGCCCCGAGCCTCCAGCATACCCGGCCGCCGGGCTGACGCCCTGCCCCACATTCCCTTCGATTCAGCCCCGACCCGGCGGGGCGAGGCTGACGGTGACGGTCTTCGTCTCGAGGTAGGGGTCGAGGCCCCGCTCGCCGAGCTCGCGGCCGAAGCCCGATTGCTTGAAGCCGCCGAAGGGGGCGGCGGCGTCGAAGACGTCGTAGCAGTTCACCCACACCGTTCCCGCCCGGAGCCGGCGGGCGACGTCATGCGCCCGGGCCACGTCGCGCGTCCACACCGCCGCGGCGAGGCCGAAGTCGGTGGCGTTGGCGCGGCGGACAAGCTCGTCGGTGTCCTTGAAGCGGAGCACTGAGAGGACAGGGCCGAAGATCTCCTCACGGGCGATCGACATCGTGTCGCTGACGTTCGTGAACACGGTCGGCTCGATGAAGAAGCCCTTCGTGCCGTAGCGCTTTCCGCCGGTGGCACACGTCGCCCCCTCGCGCTTTCCGGCCTCGATGTAGCCGAGGATCTTGTCGAACTGCGCCTTGTCGACCTGCGGCCCCTGCTCGGTGTCGGGGTGGAACGGATCGCCGACGCGGCGCTTCCGCGACAGCTCCACAACCCGCTCCACGAAGGCATCGTGGATCGAGTCCTCGACGAACAGCCGCGACCCGGCGCAGCAGCACTGCCCCTGGTTGAGATGAATGCCGACATGGGCCCCCGCCACGGCCGCATCGAGATCGGCATCGGCAAAGACGATGTTGGGGCTCTTCCCCCCAAGTTCGAACGTCAGCCGCTTGAGGCTCGTCGCAGCCTGCCGCATGATGATCCGCGCCGTCTCGCCGGAGCCGGTGAAGGCGATCTTGTCGATGCCCGGATGGTTGACAAGCGCGGCGCCGGCCGTCGGCCCGTAGCCGGGCACGACGTTGATCACGCCGTCGGGGATCCCTGCCTTCTGCGCCAGCCGCGCGAGCCTGAGGCACGTCAGCGGCGTCTGCTCGGCCGGCTTCATCACGATCGTGCAGCCGGCGGCAAGGGCCGGGCCCCACTTCCAGGCAACCATGAGGATCGGGAAGTTCCACGGGATCACCTGCCCGACCACCCCCACCGGCTCGCGGCGCGTGTAGCAGTGGTAGTTGCCATTGATCGGGATCGTCGAGCCCTGGATCTTGTCGGCCCAGCCGGCGTAGTAGCGGAGGCACTGGACGGCCAGC
Organism: Planctomycetaceae bacterium; assembly: GCA_947453125.1. Lineage (GTDB taxonomy): Bacteria > Planctomycetota > Planctomycetia > Pirellulales > UBA1268 > QWOP01. Next base: position 2,911 of record CANGGC010000463.1, read on the forward strand.
GGAATGTCGATCGTCCGCGCATCGGCGACCGGCTTGCCGTTGTCGAGTGACTCGAGCGCCGCAAGAGCGTCGATCTCGGATTCGATCAGGTCGCAGAGCCGGTGCATGAGCCGGCCGCGTTCACGGGCGTCCATCCGTGGCCAAGGGCCCTCGTCGAAGGCGGCCCGGGCGGCTTTCACCGCCGCGTCGACGTCGGCGGCATCCCCTTCGGCAACGTCGGCGATCGGCTCTTCGGTGGCGGGATTGACGGTGGCGAAGGTCCGGCCGCTGCGGGCGGGGACCCACTGTCCGTCGATGAAGAGTTGAGTCTGGCGAACCTGGGCAGGCCCGGAGACCCGGATGGTGGGGGTGGCGGTGGCCATGCAGTGATCTCCTCCGGCTTCATTCCCTGAAAAGTTGCCCCCGTCAGGCTACCTGCTATAGGATCAGAGCGACAATATTCGGGGCAGCACGCGTGGTGCTGCCGGTAAAGACTCCCCCCGGCATACCTGTCGGCGGGCTCGTATCCAGATCGTATCCAG
>CANGGC010000464.1 GCA_947453125.1 Planctomycetaceae bacterium
CGACCGATCGATCGCTCCCCGATCGGATGGCCGGCGGCGGCGAGGAGCTCGGCGAGCCCGTCGAGATCGAGGGACGTCCCGGCGGCGACGGTGACCGGCGCGAGGGAGCCGACGGGGCGCGGATGGGGCTGGAAGGCGGGGGCTTCGTGGAAGCGCTCCTCGCGGCGGACGGTGGGGGGCAGGCCGAGGGATCCGGGGAGGCCGGCATCGAGATCGGCAAACCAGCGGGCCAGGCGCCCGCCGGCGTCGTGCCAGGCCAGTTCCTCGACCCCAGGCAGCGGAGGCCCGCTTCGCCGTCGGCCATCACCGAGGCTCGTGGCGATGGCGAAGATCGGCGTCAACGGAAAGCTCAGCGAGAGGCCGAGGACCTGTTCAATGCTCCACCGTCCCGGTCGGTCGATCGCGAGCAGGATGCAATCGGGAGGGGAGGTCCCGAGCAGATCAGGGCCCTGGTGAGAGGACGGCGACTCCTGCGCGGGGACGGTCGCGCGGATCACGATACACCCCGTCAACCGCACCAGGCTCTCCCTGGCGATCGTCAACTCGAGGTCGTCGATCTCACCGACCCAGAGCACGCGCCGCAGGGCGCCGCGGAGCGTCGGTGGCGCCGCGGCATGGATCGCCGCGGCATGGATCGGTGCGCCCCTGGTGACCGGGTCAACGGCGCGAGCTCCATGCATGGCTGACGGTTCCTGGCAAGACCGGTCACGCGACATTCCTGAGCAGGGGACGCTAGCCGATGGGGCGCAATCGTGGCAAGAGAGGGGAGATGAGCAATGCCGGACGGCGCTGCGGAGGGGCAAAAGTCGAGGATGAATCGCGGGGTTGACCCCGAATCAGCGCCACGGACAATGCTCACGCGCCGCGGTCAAGGACGATCGCGGCGGGAACTCCCGCGGAGACGCGGCACAAGCAGCGAGGAGGCCGTCATGGCCGATGGCGTGCGTGGAGATGGGGGCAGGGAAGCCCGGGGAAGGTCGAAGAAGGCCGGGGCATTCGCCGCCGTGCGGCTCTCCGAGATCCTGCCAGGAGCCCGGTTTGTTGCCTGCGACGACATCGTCGCCAGGCGGTGCCACGACACCCCCGAAGCCTGCCGGCCGGGGGATCTGTTCATCGCCCGTCTCGAGGCTGGGGGCGATGGCCACGAACTCGCTGCCAAGGCGATTGCCCGCGGGGTGGCGGGGATCGTCGCCGAGCGGATCATCCCCACCTTCGGGACGCCGCTGTGCATCGTCCCCGATACGGCCTGGGCGCAGGCCCGTCTGGCGCACGCGCTGGCCGGCGACCCTGCCCGGCGGATGCGGGTGATTGCGATCACCGGCACGAGCGGGAAGACGACGACGGCGTGGTTGACCGCGTCGGTCCTCGCCGAGGGGGGCTTCAATGTCGGTGTCCTCTCCGACCTCGGTTGCCTCGACGGCGACAGCACGGCGCCCGTGCCGGCCGCCTTCGATCGCCCTGACGATCTCGCCGCCTGGCTCGGCCGCCTGGCCGCGAGTGGTTGCACGCACGCGGTCATCGAGGTGTCGAGCGCCATGCTCGCCCGCCACGCGCTTGCCGGGGTGTCGTGCGACGCGGTGGTGGTCACGAACCTCGCCATCGCCCATCTTGACCGTCACGGCACGATCGAGGCGTATCACGAGATCAAGGCACGGATTCTCGACTCGCTCGGTGAGGACGGGTGTCTGGTGGCGAATCTCGACGATGCCCGCGTCCGTCGGCTCGTTGCCCGCCACGCCGAGGGGCGTCGTGCACCCGGCAGCGCCTCGCTGCGGCGAACCATCGGGGCGGCCCTCAACCGCCGGGCCGATCTCACCGCCACCGCCGTCGAACGCCACCTCGGCGGGCAGACGTTCCTCCTCCGCCATGCCGGGGATGCGGCGGCCGTCGAGGTCACCGTCCCGGTGGCGTCGTTCGTGCGAAACAGTCTCCTCGCGGCGGCCGTCGGCATTGGGCAGGGGGTGCCGATGGAACTGGTAGCACGGGGGCTGGAATCGACGCCCGGCGGTGTGCCGGGTCGGCTCGATCGGATTCGCCGCGGCCAGGAGGTCCATGTGTTCGTCGATCAACCGACCAGCGGCCATGCCCTGGCATCGACCCTCACGAGCCTCCGCCGGCTCACGCCCGGGAAGCTGGTCGTCCTCGCCGAGGAGAGGGCGCTGGCGACGCTGGGGGGGGGGAGGCGGTTCGCGGAGCGGGTGTCGCGGTGGTGCAACGACTGCCTCGTCGCTCCGGAGGGGGTGCTCGATGCCGGAGCCGGGAGCCGACAGCTGGCCGCCTATGCTCGGATCGACCGGCTCCTTTCCGGGCTCGGATCGCGCGACTGCGTGCTCCTGGTCGGCACGAATCTCGTTCCCGGCCCCGATCCTGGGGATCCGGGCGATCCCGGCGAGCCGCAGGTCCCCCTGGCCGTGCTCGTCGATGCCTGGCTGGAGCTTGCCCATCCGGCCGAGGGGAGCTTCCGGAGGAAGCGGGCCGCCTAGCAGTCCGCCGATCGGGCATGGACGGGATCGGATCGTGGGAGGCACAATTCGTTGGCCTCGCTTCCGTCACGCCGGGCCGGAGACGACACTGTCGTCCTTCGGCTGCGAGGCTGCGATGATGGCCAACAACGGCGGCGGCGACGGCGGCGGCGAAGGACAGACACCGATGAGGGATGAGGGATGAGCGCAGAAGTGGGTGGTGGTGACGTGGGTGGCAGGCTCGAGGGATCTCCGTTCGACGATCTCGCTGTGGCGGTCGGCGCGGGCGAACCGCTCGCCCCGCACACGTGGCTGGGGGTCGGCGGCCCGGCGGCCTGGTTCTGTGAGCCGGTCGATGTCGCGGCGCTCGGCCGGGTGGTGAAACGCTGCCAGGAACGCTCGATCCCACTGAGGGTCATTGGCGGCGGCTCGAATGTCCTCGTCCCGGCGGTGGGGTTTGCGGGGATGGTCGTCCGCCTTTCGGCACCGGCGTTCAGCACGATCGAGGTGCAGGGATCGGCGGTGCTGGCCGGCGCCGGCGCCAAGCTCGTCCATGTCGTGGCGGCTGCCGTCCAGGCCGGCCTGTCGGGGCTCGAGACGCTCGTCGGGATCCCGGGGACGGTCGGAGGGGCGCTCGTCGGCAATGCCGGCGGCCGCGGTGGCGACATCGGTGACACGGTTCGGTCGGTGACGGTGATGAACCCCGACGGCTCGGTCGTGGAACGGGGAGGGGCCGATCTCACCTTCGGGTCGCGGTGGAGCAATCTCGACGACGTGATCGTCATCGGCTGCCGCCTCGAACTCGAGGCGGAGGACACCGACCTGCTCACCAAACGGATGCAGAAGCGTTGGATCGTCGATCGCACCGAGCAGCCGGCCGGCGTGCGGACGGTGGCGATGATGTTCAAGGATCCCCACGGCTCGACGGCCGAAGCACTCGTCACCCAGGCCGGAG
>CANGGC010000465.1 GCA_947453125.1 Planctomycetaceae bacterium
AGTGGCTTCAACGGTGAGGTGAAGATCACAAACACCTCGGCCGGCACGCTCACAAACTGGCGGGCGACGTTCGATTTCGCCGGCCAGATCGGCTCGATCTGGAACGGCTCGATCGAGAGCCATGTCGGCAATCGCTATGTCGTCAAACCAGCGGCCTGGAACGACAGCATCCCGACCGGGACTCAGGCGACCATCGGCTTCGGGGGAACTCCCGGCGGCGCAGCGGCGAAAGTCACGCTCGTCAGCCTCACCGGCACCGTGACGGCGGCGACGACAGGCACGGGGGGCACGACATCAGGGGGCACGACCTCCGCCGGAGGTGGCACGGGAACGACTACTGGGGGAACGACCACCGGCGGCACGACCGCCACGCCGCCGGCCCCGCTGACACCAGCGGCTGCCACGGTCTGGGGCAGCCATGCCTCAGCGCCGTATGTCGACATGACGCTCTACCCGATGATCGATCTGGCGGGGCTCGTGTCGGCCGCGTCGACCCGCCATTACACCCTCGCCTTCATCACGGCCGACCCTGCAGGCAAACCGGCCTGGGGGGGCTACGAGACGTACGGCGTGAACAGCGGTGGCGACTACGAGACCAAGCTCCGTAGCGCCATCGTCGGCGTCCGTCAGGCAGGAGGTGATGTCTCGGTGTCGTTCGGCGGTGCGGCAGGGATCGAACTGGCCCAGAAGCTCACTGATGTGACGGCGCTCAAGAACGCCTACCGTTCGGTGGTCGATGCCTACGGTCTGCGACGGATCGACTTTGACATCGAGGGAGCGGCGGTGGCCGATCCAGCCAGCGTCAACCGACGGTGGCAGGCGGTGGCGGCGATGCAGAAGGATCTGGCGGCCGTCGGTCGAGCCGTCGATGTCTGGGTGACGCTCCCGGTGCTGCCGCAGGGATTGACCGCCGATGGCGTTGCGGTGCTCAAGGCCGCGGTGACAAGCGGCGTCGCCCTTGCCGGGGTGAACGTGATGGCGATGGACTACGGGTCGTGGGCCGCGCCCAGCCCGCAGGGGAAGATGGGCGACTACGCGATCCAGGCCGCGGCCTCGACCTTCGCGCAGATGCAGGGTGTGTATGGTGCGACGAAGACCGACACCCAACTCTGGAGCATGATCGGGATCACGCCGATGATCGGTGTCAACGACGACACCACCGAGGTCTTCGACCAGACAGAGGCCCGGGAGGTGGTCGCGTTCGCCCAGCAGCGGAAGATCGGGATGCTCGGCTTCTGGTCGATCAACAGGGATGTCACCGGCACCAGGTTCACCGGCCAAGCCGCGGCGACCAACTCCGGGATCGTCCAGAGCGCGTTTGAGTTTGCGAAGATCTTCGCAGCGTTCGACGCCTGAGCGATGCGGGAGATGTGTCCTCCGGCGTGGCTGACGGCATCCGTCTACAGCCACGGCCCGGCTTAAGGGTCAACGCCCGCTCGATCGAGGCAAGCAATGCCGCGGTCGAGCGGGCGACCGGGAACTCCGCCACCGCCCGGGCGCGGGCCGCCGATCCGTAGCGGGCCGCGAGTGAATCGTCCTCGATGATGCCGAGCGCCCGGCGGGGAAACTCGCTGATCGGATCGGCCGCCACGATCCTTCCGCTCTGATCATCGGCCACGAGGGCGGCTGCCGCGTCGCTCTCGACCGCCACCGCGGCGACACCATGGGCCATCCCGTCGAGGAGACAACCGGCGCCTGCCACATCCCCCGGCTGCCAGACGAGGCGGACGCGGGGAAGGAGATCGGGGAGACAATCGAGCCACGGGAAGACGAACAGTCGCTCGGCGCAATGCTGGAGCCGGGCGCGCCGCCGCATCCGGGCGAGGAGGGGGCCGGCACCGACGACCACATGCTCGAGCCCCTTGTGAACGACACCGAGCTGGTCGATGGCCCACAGGAGCCGATCGACGTGGGTCGACGGATCGAGTGGGGCGACACAGAGCGTCCACACCGTGTCGGGGCGGAGCCCGAGGCGGGCCGCCACCTGACCGCGCGACAGCCCACTCCCGGCGACCGGTTCGATCCCCGGAATCACAAGGTCGATCGCCGCTTCCAACACTCCCGCCCGCCGGCAGGCGCCAGCCACGCCGACTGTCGTCGCGACGACCCGGTCGGCCTGTCGCAGGCCCCAAGTTTCGAGCCCAGCCCGGGGGCCAAGGCCGACGACGGCGACGACCGCCGGACCAGCGGCAACCCGACGGGCTGCGGCGGCAATCGCCACCTGTCGCCTTCCCCAGGCGACGATCGCACCAGGGCGAATCTTCCCGATCAGCCGAGCCAGTTCGACGGCCGCCGTGACCCCCGGCCGCGGTCGGCGCGAGAGCGTGTGGACGACAAACCCGGCCCGGGCGAGGCGGCCGGTGCAGCTGCCGGCTCCGGCGGTGATCGCGATCTGCACGTCGTGCCCCGCGGCACGACAAGCCTCGGCGGCAAGCTCGACCTGACGGCCGGTGCCGACGGGGTCGAGCCCGCGCGAGAGAAAGAGGAGCGGTCTGCGGCCGGGCTTGGTCATGGCACGCCGAGAGGGGGCTTGGAAGCACGGACCGCAGCGATGTCGGCCTCGTCGAGGGCGGCGACATGGTCGAGCTGCCGAAGCGTGCCGTCGAAATCGAGCCCATAGCCGACGACGAACACGTCGGGGATCTCGAAGCCGACGAAATCGGGCTCGATCGCCACCTCCGCCCGCCCCTGTTTGCGAAGGAGGACGAGCGACCGCACGCTGGCCGCCCCCCGCTCCTTCATCGCCGCGATGATCGCCTCCATCGTCCGCCCGGTGTCGAAGATGTCGTCGACAACGAGGACATCTTGGCCGGTGAGGTCGGGGAGGAGATCGAGATGGAGGCGGAGCTTGCCCGGTTCGGTGGCGGTGCCGCGGTAGCTGCTCGCCCAGGCCATGCTCACCCGCACCGGTCCGTCGAGGCGGCGGATGAGGTCGGCGACGATCACGATGCTCCCGGTGAGCACGCCGACGACCACCAGCGGGGTCTCGCCGGCCTCGCGGCGAACCTCGGCGGCGAGCCGATCGATACCAGCGGCGAGATCGGCAGCGGAAAGAAGGACACGCATGAAGGCAGGCACCGGCAAGCAGGGGGAAAAACCGCAGGTGATTCTAGCCATCCCCCGGAAAAATCGCCGCGTGGCCCCGGCTGCCAGGGAGCTCGTGCGAGACAGCCAACGGGCCCCCGGGGCTGGCATGCCCCGCTTCGAGGATCGAGCTGCCGTTCGCACCGACGCCACCATTTGCATACAACGACAGTCCTGCTACTCCCCCATCCCCGCCCGTCACGCGCATGCCCACCACCGACAGCGATGCCCACTGGTCGATGATCGACATCGCCGGCCATCCGTGCGAATGCTTCGATCCGCCAGGGGCCGCGCCGGGGATCGCCATGATCTATCTTCATGGTGTTCGC
>CANGGC010000466.1 GCA_947453125.1 Planctomycetaceae bacterium
CCGAACCACCAACCAGTTCTGTCCAGGCCACTCCGCCGCGGCCGGGCCCGAACCACCAACCAGTTCTGTCCAGGCCACTCCGCCGCGGCCGGGCCCGCGGCCTCAAACTGCGCGCGCCAAGATTCGAACTTGGGACCTCTACCTTATCAGGGTAGCGCTCTAACCAACTGAGCTACGCGCGCTCGGGGCGACCACGACGCTCATGGAACGTCGTGGAAGCTGGAGAGAAAAGTATCGGCCGTCGCGGCCGGAATGCAACCCTCTCTTCCGAGGCGGGGGGATGGGTGGGGTGAGGGGCGGGCGGGGATAGGGAGAGTCGGCCCGGTACGCCGGCAAAGTCGACGCAGACTGCCCTGTTTTTCTCTGGAGGGGATGGGCTTCGGGGGGGCCTGGGTGGTCGGCGCTCCATGGACTGAAAATGGGGGTGGCGCCGGGGCCGGTTCTCGCTACGTTCCTCCTCGCAACCGACCATCGAGGAATCCATCCCATGATCTCCATGCAGCTTCGTTCCCCCTCCCTGCCCTACTCGCGTTCCGGCGCGGTGACCCTCCTCACCACCGTGGCGGTGTTGGCTGTCGCCCTGCCGGCGGCGGCCCAGCCGACGGTCGAATACGCCCTCGGCCTCGCGCCGTTCCAGAAGAACGTCGACTACGACAAGCTCACGCCCGACCAGGCGAAGGGGGCGACCCTCAAGATGGAGAAGGAGGGGGGGCTCAATGCGTGGGTCGTGCGTGGGCCGCGCGGGGAGGTGCTCCGCAGCTTTGCCGACACCAATGCCGACAAGGTCGTCGACCGCTGGAGCTATTTCAAGGACGGGATGGAGGTCTACCGCGACATCGACGCCGACTTCAACGCCAAGGCCGATCAGGCGCGGTGGGTGAACATCGGCGGCAGTCGTTGGGGCCTCGATGAGGATGAAAACGGCACGCTCGATGCCTGGAAGAGCCTTTCGGCGGAGGAGGCCACCGCCGAGATCGTGGCGGCCCTCAAGGCCCGTGATCCGGCGCTGTTCACCCGGCTCCTCCCGACGAAAGACGATCTCGTCACGGCCGGCTTCGAGGAGCCGCTCCTCTCGGAACTGGTGGTCCGCGCCGGCAAGGCGGGCAAGGAGTTCGCAAGCCTGGCTAAGGCCCAGCAGCAGATCGGCGCCGATGTCCAGTGGAACAACATGCTCGCTGCCCAGCCCGGCGTGTTGCCGGCCGGCACCCCGGGCGTGGCAAAGGATGTCCTCGCCTACGACAACGTCGTCGCGCTCATCGATGCCGGCGACAAGGGAGCTTCAGGTCAAGTCTACGTTGGCTCGCTCGTCCGCTGTGGCGATGTCTGGCGGCCGATCGATGCCCCGCAGGTGCCAGGGGCGCAGGGAGAGATCGCCGAGACGCTCGGGTTCTTCACGCCGCGAATGTCTACCGGCACGGCCAACGGCGAGGTGCCTGCGGAAAACGAGGCCCTCAAGCCGCTCCTCGCCAAGCTCCGTGAGATCGAGGCGACCCTCCGGGGAGCCACCGGCAAGGCCCGCGAGGCGGCCGCTGCCGAGCAGGTTGAGGTCCTCGAGCAGGTGGTGGCGGGGGCGGAGGCCGATCAGAAGTCGTTCTGGACGCGTCAACTCGCCGAGACGATCGCTGCCTCCGTTCAGGAAGGGGCCCTGGCCGGCGGCACCGAGAAGCTCGAGGCGATCGTCGCCGGCAGTGCCGACGACGAGCCGCTCCAGGCGTTTGCCGCCTTCCGGCTCGCCTCGGCCCGCTACGCCGCGGCGATGCAGGCGCCTGGTGCCGACGTCGGCAAGGTGCAGACGGCCTGGCTCGAGGAACTGGCAGCCTTTGTGAAAGACCACCCGACGGCTCCGGATGCCGCCGAAGCGCTCCTTCAGATGGGGATCGCCGACGAGTTCGGCGGCAACGAGGACGACGCTCTCGGCCGCTACGAGGCGATCGTCAAGGAGTTCCCTGAATCGGGCTCGGCGAAAAAGGCCCGAGGCGCCTCGCGCCGCCTGCAGAGCGTCGGGAAGACCCTCGCCCTGTCCGGCACGGCCGTCGACGGCAGCAGCGTGTCGCTGGAGTCGCTGAAAGGTGTGCCGGTCCTCGTCCACTACTGGGCGACCTGGTGCGAGCCCTGCAAGGTCGACATCGCGCAGATCAAGGAGCTCTACACGAAGTACGGGCCGAAGAAGTTTGCCGTCGTCGGGATCGCGCTCGACACCGACAAGGCCCAGCTGGCCAAATACCTCGGCCAGAAGCCGATTCCCTGGCCGCAGCTCCATGAAGCGGGCGGGCTCGACGGCCGGCTGGCCGAGGAGCTCGGCGTCCTCACGCTCCCGACGATGTTCCTTCTCGATGCCGAGGGGAAGGTGGTCGATCGCAATCTCGTCATCGCCGACCTCGAAAAGAAGCTCGAAGAGATGGTCGGCCAGTGATCCGGTTGAACGACTGAGCCGGATGTGCCGGATGTACGTGGGCCGGAGGAGTGTCCGTCGTGGCACACTCCGGCCCGCTCCCGGTGGCTGACCGGTGCGGTGTCCGAGGACGGGAGGGTGTCGATGCCGTTGTCTGCTTGGCCGGTGAGTCCGGCGGTCGTCATCCTCGGGGGGATCCAGCTGTTCGGGCTGATCGCTGCGGTGGTGGCCCGTCTCGCCCAGGGAACCCGCTACGAGCCGGTCTGTCAGTGGGGCTGTGTCGCGGCCCTCGGGCTGGTCGGCGGGCTGTGTGGCTATGCGATCCAGTTCGGCCCCCACGCGGCCGCCACCTCGGCGGTGACGCTCCTCTTGATGACGATGATCGCCGTGATCGACGTCCGGCAGCGCTGCTGAGCCGGGCGCTGGCCCGCCGCCGGCTCGCTCATGCATGAATGGCGTTGTCAACGGACAGCCACGCCCCTCCCGGCTTGCCTCTCCTGCCGGTATTCCCGGCATCGGCGTCTTTTCCGTGCAAACCGGAAAAAGACTCCCGTCCGGTGCGACCGACAGCCGAAATACACGGCAGGAGCATCCACGCATGCCCCGACCGGTCTGACCGTGGGTCACGACAGTCCGGGCAATGCTGCCGAGCCAAGGAGTCATTCATGTCCATTTCGAGGTCCACGTTCCTGGTCGCGGTGGTCGTGGCGTCCGCGGTGACGTCCGCCGCCGGTGCCGATGATCTGGCGTCCGCCGTGGCCGGCAAGCTCAGCGCGAGCCAAGCGGTCAGGGGGCACAAGGTGAATGTGCGGGCCAAGGCCGGCACGGTGTTCCTCGAAGGTCAGGTCGGCAGTGCCGGCCAGATCGCCGCGGCCGAGGCGGCTGCCAAATCGACCGACGGCGTCGAAATGGTGGTCAACCGACTGACCGTCGCGGAGGCCGGCTCCAGCGGCCTGCTCAATACATTCGCTATTCCGTCGTCGATCCGTTCGGCGGTCGGAATGGGTGCCAAGGCGAGGCC
>CANGGC010000467.1 GCA_947453125.1 Planctomycetaceae bacterium
AGACGCGCGTCAGCGGGATGTGGCTGGCCGAGCGGGTGTGGGATCCCGGCATGGCCGCCGATCTCGCCCGGGCCGGGGTCGAGTGGACGATCCTCGACGACACACACTTCAAAGCGGCGGGGCTTGCCGAGCATCAGCTCGATCGCCACTGGCTCACCGAGGGGGACGGGGCGACGCTCGCGGTCTTCCCGGTGAGCGAGCGGCTCCGGTATGTGATCCCCTTCGGGACCCCGGAGGAGGCGATCGATCATCTCCGCAGCCTCGCCGCCCGGCGCCACGGCGCGCTGGCGGTGTTCGGCGACGACGGGGAGAAGTTCGGCGTCTGGCCCGACACCCATCGGACCTGCTTCGAGGAGGGATGGCTCGAGCGGCTGTTCACGCTCCTCGAGGCGAGCGCCGACTGGGTGGAGATGTGCCTCCCGTCGGAGGTCGTCCGGCAGGTGCCGCCGGCCGGGACGGTGTGGCTGCCCGAATGCAGCTACCGTGAGATGACCGAGTGGGTCCTTCCGCCGGAGGCACAAGAAGCCTGCGTCCGGGCCCGCGTCGACGCCGGGGCCGATCCGCGGCTGGCGGCCGTGGCCCCGTTCATCCGCGGGGGGAGCTGGCGCAACTTCCGCCTCCGCTACCCCGAGGCCAACGAGATGTACGCCCGGGCGATGGCGGTGAGCGAGCGGCTCGAGGGGATGCGCGGCGCGGGGGATGCCGATCCCGGCATGCTCGAGGAGGCGACGACGGCGCTCCACCGCGGGCAGTGCAACTGCGCTTACTGGCACGGTGCCTTCGGCGGCATCTACCTCCCCCACCTCCGCAATGCCGTCTACGGCCAGCTCATCGAGGCCGACACGTTCCTCGACCAGGCTTGGCCCGGCGGCGAGCGGACGGGGATCGAGGCGGTCGTGCGCGACTGGGATTTCGACGGCCGCACGGAGATCCGCGTCTCGAACGGCCCGTTCGACGCCTGGTTTGCGCCGGCGCGCGGGGGGATCCTCTACGAGCTCGATCTCCGCGACCAGCGTCACAATCTCCTCGCCACGCTCGATCGTCGTCCGGAGGCCTACCATGCCGAGGTCCTCGCCGGTCCCGGCGCGGCCCGGAGCATCATCGACGCCTCGCAGCCGGCGAAGTTCAAGGAAGAGGGGCTCGATCGCTTCGTCCGACACGATCCCTCGCGGCGGAAGATGCTCGTCGACCATTTCTGGGATGTCGAGGTCGACCCGGCGGCTGTGGCCGACGGCACGGCCATGGAACGGGGCGACTTCGCCACCGGCGCGTACGAGGCCGCGGTGCGACAGAGCGACAGTCGGGTCGAGGTGGTGCTGGCCCGGGCCGGCAATGCCTGGGGGATCCCGTTCACGCTCGGCAAGACGGTGGCGCTGGCCGCTGGCGGGCGGACGATCGACATCGCCTACCGGATCGAGGGGCTCCCCCCAGGCTTCCGCCAGCACCTCGCGGTGGAGTTCAATTTTGCCGGGATGCCCGCCGACGCGTCGGGGCGCTGCTTTCGCGACGGAGCAGGCCGGCCCCTCGGCCACCTCGGCACCCGCCTCGATCTCGCCGGCGCGACCACGATCGGGCTGGTCGATGACTGGGTCGACATCGATGCCCGGCTCACCGTGTCGGCCACTCCCCCGGAGGGGATCTGGGCGTTTCCGATCCGCACCGTGAGCCAGTCGGAGGGGGGCTTCGAGTCGGTTCACCAATCGGTCGTCGTCATGCCCCACTGGATCGTGGAAGGGGATGACGCGGGGGTGTGGGAGACGACGCTCTCGCTTTCCATCGAGCGCCTCTCCACGTCGGGCTGAGCGCGGCGGCGCGCCGGATCAGCCGCGCGCGAGCCTGCGCCAGTCGAGTGGCGGGACGGTGATGCTGGCGGCGTGGGGAAGCACCGCGACCGCGATCCGGGGGAGATGGCGGACGATCTCATCGGCCCCGTCGCGGGCGATCCGGCGCGGAGACGTGGGGGCAGCCTCGTCAGCGAGGCTGTCGGCATCGATCTGGGAGAGCACCACAGCGGCGATCTCCAGCCCGCGCGCCTCGGCCGCGAAGCAGGTGGCGAGCACCCGGCCGACGCAGCCGAGCCGACCGCTGTCGACCACGATCAGCGGCAGTCCGAGGTCGGCGGCGAGATCGGCATTGAGGAGGCGGTCGGTGAGGGGGGAGAAGAGCCCTCCGGCCCCTTCCACGATCAGGCAGTCGCTCGTCTTGGTCCACTCAAGAGCACCTTCCCGGAGGAGCGTCTCGTCGATCACCCGCCCCTCGGCTCTGGCGGCGTGGTGGGGGGCAAGCGGGAGCGCGAAGGATTGCGGGCAGACGGCAGACAAGGTCCGCGGCCGGCCGGCTGCCTCCCAGAGGGTTTGGGCATCCTGGGGACCCCCGGGGATGACACCACTGGCGACCGGCTTGGAAATCCCGACACGGATTCCCTCCGCCACGAGCGTGCGGACGATCATCGCCGCGACGAACGTTTTGCCGGCATCGGTGTCGGTCGCGGTCACGAAGAGGCCGGGAAATTGCCTCGAGACAGGGGATTTCACGGCGATTCCCCAGGGATTCGACTCGATTGGTTTGCCTTGGGATGCCGAAGGTTCTACACTAGAGATGCGATTGAGACTGGGTCTCAATAAGTTTGAGGTCGCTGACGCGGCCCCGAAGTGCTGGCTGCTGGCCGGCTGGGTGGTTCGGTGACGGAAGCCGGTGTCGACCTTGGTTGTCGCCGGTCGAGGGGAGGTCATCGTGACGAGTCTGAGAGAGATCGCCGTTGGGTCGACCGCCGAGGTTGAGCTGATCACGGGATCTGACCCGACATCCGAACGCCTCCTCGAGATGGGCATCACGCCCGGCGTCCACGTCAGGGTGGTCGGTGTCGCGCCGCTGGGGTGCCCGCTGGAACTCGAGGTCCGTGGCTACCGGCTTTCGATCCGTCGCAGCGACGCCGCCCGCGTCGCGGTCTTTCCGTCGATCGGGCCGCGGTCGCCGCGGGCCAGTTCCGCGTCGATCCGGCGCCCCCTGCCCCGCTGACCACCCCCGGGATCCGCCCCGCCATGAACGTGACCGCCGCGGGGGCTGCGGAACCGTCTCCGCCACTGACGGTCGCCCTGCTGGGCAACCCGAACACCGGCAAAAGTACGCTCTTCTCGGCATTGGCCGGCATCCCCACGCGCGTTGGCAACTACCCCGGCGTGACGGTCGAGGAAAAGGTCGGCCGCTTCGTCCATGCCGGTCGCCCGATCGATCTCATCGATCTTCCCGGCACCTACAGCCTCTCGCCGAAGAGCCCCGATGAGAAGGTGGCCGTCGATCTGCTCCGCGGCCGGTTGGCGGGCATGCCGGCGCCCGACCGGATCGTGATCGTCGTCGATGCCACCAATCTCGAACGCAATCTCTACCTCGCCAGCCAGGCGCTCGAGA
>CANGGC010000468.1 GCA_947453125.1 Planctomycetaceae bacterium
CAAACGGGGCTTCGACTTCAGCAAGGATTACGAGGTCCGCAATCTCCTCGGGCTGACGCTCTACGATCGGGCGAGCCAGTTCCGCGGCGCCGACGCGGCCGAGGCCCGCCGCGCGGTCCTCGAGGAGGCGGCGCTGCAGTTCGAGATGACGCTCCTCCTCGACTCGGAGAACGTTGCCGCCCACTACAACCTCCAACTGATCCACGGTCAGCTCGGTAACCGGGAAAAGTCGGACGAACACCGGATGCTTCACGAGCGCTACAAGCTCGACGACAATGCCGCCGACCGGGCGGTGTCGCTGGCGCGGGAGAAGTATCCGGCGGCAAACTTCGCCGCGGAGATGCTCGTCATCTATCCACTCCAACGACCGGGGGCGCCTGAGCTTCCCGAGGAGGGAGCGACGGCCGATGGCCGGGCGGTCTCCGGCGAGATCGGGGGCGGCGCGCGGGACGAGGCGCTCGACGAGGTGAGCGTCGTGCCGCAGGGGCGGCCGGCGGATGGGGCCGGCTCCTGACGATGGGGCCGACGAGGGCTGCAACGAGGCATGGCGAGGATCCCGATGGCGACGCGAGAGAGCGGTTCGAGACCCGATGACGACACCGAAGAACGCGACGATGCCGTGATCGGCAAGGCGTTCTGGCGGTCGCTTGCGCTGATCGCCGTGGTCGCTGTCGTCGGCGGCCTGGTCGCGTGGCGATTGGGGCTCAAATCCCCCCCACCGCCGCCCCGGGAGGCGAAGCTCGCGCTCCCCTCAGGCCGCGAGAAGCCGAAGGTTGTCATGCCCGCAATGCCGTTCACCGATGTCACGGCGGCCGCCGGCATCGACTTCGTCCATGAGAACGGCGCGGCCGGTGAAAAGCTGCTCCCCGAGACGATGGGGGGCGGGTGCGCTTTTCTCGATCACGACGGCGACGGCGATCAGGATCTGCTCCTCGTCCAGGGATCGCGTTGGCCCTGGGACGAGCGCGAGGCTCAGCCGCCGCCGCCGACGATGAAGCTCTACGACAACGATGGCTCGGGAAAGTTCCGCGACATTACCGCCGGCTCCGGGCTCGACGTCCCCTTTTACGGGACTGGCGTTGCCGTGGGTGATTTCGATGCCGATGGCCGGCGGGATCTGTTCGTGAGTGCCGTCGGGCCCGACCGCCTGTTTCGCAATCTCGGCGGAGGGAGATTCGCCGATGTCACCGCTGACGCCGGTGTGGCGGGGGACGCAGGCGATTGGGGGACGAGTTGTGGCTGGTTCGATGCCGACCGTGACGGCGATCTCGATCTGTTCGTATGCAATTACGTCGCCTGGTCGCGCGACATCGACCGCGCCCAGGACTTCCGGCTCATCGGTGGCGGCCGGGCCTACGGGCGCCCGCAGAACTTCGGCGGTGCCTTCCCGCGGTTGTGGCGCAATGACGGCGCGGGGAGATTCACCGATACGTCCGAGGAGGCGGGCATCCGTGTCCGCAATGCCGCCACCGGCGTGCCGGTGGGGAAGTCGCTCGGGCTGGCCTTCGACGATCTCGACGGCGATGGGGCGCTCGATGTCGTGGTCGCCAACGACACCGTGCAGAACTTCCTCTTCCGCAACTCGGGCGGTGGTGTGTTCGAGGAGGTGGGCAACCTCGCCGGCGTCGCCTACGACGTCGAGGGGAAGGCCCGTGGCGCGATGGGGATCGACATCGCCCGCTTCCGCAACGACGACGAGATCGGGATTGTCATCGGCAACTTCTCCAACGAGATGAACGCGCTCTATGTCTCTCAAGGGAGCCAGATGCAATTCAAGGACGATGCCGTGTCCAATGGCCTCGGCCCCGAGACGCGGCAGGAGTTGACGTTCGGCGTCCTCTTCGCCGATATCGATCTCGATGGCCGCCTCGATATCCTCGCTGCCAACGGCCATCTCGAGGAGGACATCAACAAGGTTCAGAAGACGCAGTTTTACGAGCAGTCGCCGGAGCTATTTTGGAACTGTGGTGCCGGGGAAGCGACCGAGTTCCGCCCTGCCCCGGCCGACCTCGTGGGCGCCGACTTCCACCGTCCGCTCGTCGGCCGGGGGGTGGCGGCGGCCGATGTCGACGGCGACGGCGACAGCGATCTTGTCATCACGGCCAGCGGGTCGAAGGCCCGCCTCCTGCGGAACGACCAGGCCTCGGGGCACCACTGGGTACGGGTCCGGCTGGCCGGCAGCGGGGCCAATCCCGACGCGATCGGGGCACTGGTCACGGTGAAGACGGCGGCCGGGGTCGAAGCACGGCGAGTCAGCCCGACGCGGAGCTACCAATCGCAGTGCGAACTGCCGGTGACGATCGGGCTGGGAATGGCCGGCGGGCCGGTCGATGTCCATGTCGATTGGCCCGATGGCTCGTCGAGCGACTATCCCGGCCTCTCGGTCGACACGCTTCACACGCTCGAGCCCCGGGCACCGGCGGCACGATGATCCGCCCCGACTCTCCCGCCGACCAGGCAGATCGGCTGATGGATCCCGATTCGGTCGCGGTCCGCCGGGCACGCGGGGCGAAGGCGGCGGTCGATCCTTGGCGGCCGATCGCCGTCTGGGACGAGGAGGAGGTGGCGGCACCTTTTCAGACGGTTGACTGCCGGGTGGTGCTCCTCGCCGGGGCGGAGTGCCCGTTTACCTGCGCGATGTGCGACCTGTGGCGACACACGCTCATCGGGCCGACGCCGCCGGGGGCGCTGCCGGCGCAGATCGAGGCCGCGCTCGCGCTAGCCCCCCCAACACGTGCGCTTTCCGGGCCCCGCTGGATCAAGCTCTACAACGCCAGCAATTTCACCGATCCGCGGGCCGTGCCCGTCGTCGATCGGCCCCGGATCGCGGCGCTCGTCGACCGTTTCGAGCGGGTGATCGTCGAGACCCACCCGCGGCTTGTCGACGACTCCCTTGAGCACTTCGCCCGCTCGATCGGCGGCCGGCTCGAGGTGGCCCTCGGCCTCGAGACGATCCACCCCCGCGTGCTCCCCTGGCTCAACAAGCAGATGACGCCTGCGGATTTCGCGGCGGCCTGCACGCGCCTCCAGGCCGCCGACATCGACGCACGGGCCTTCGTCCTCGTCGGCCTGCCGGGGTTGACCGAGGATGAGTCGGTCGAAGCGGCCATCGTCGCGGCCCGGTTCGCCGCCGCGGCCGGTTGCCGGCATGTGAGCCTCATTCCCACGCGGGGCGGCAACGGCTTTCTCGATCGTCTTGCGGCCGATGGATCCTTCGTGCCGGTGACGGCGGGGGCTGCCGAGGCGGCCCTCGCCGGAGCGTTGGCGGGCGTCCCCGCGGATTGCCTGGTAACGCTCGATCTGTGGGATTGGGACCGCATGGCCGGGCACTGTGGCGAATGTCGGGCCGCGCGGCGGGCACGGATCGAGCGGATGCATCGGGCCCGTGCGCTGCTCCCC
>CANGGC010000469.1 GCA_947453125.1 Planctomycetaceae bacterium
CGATGTCGCCATCTGGAAGACGTGGCTGCGGTTCAAGACGATCGACGCCTTCGCCCCCTACCTCGCCCCCGACTTCGAGGCGGCCCACTTTGATTTCCACGGCCGGAAGATCGCTGGGATCCAGGAAGAGCTGCCGCGCTGGAAGCGGTCGGTGGAGGCGATCAGCGGCAAGGGAGCGGGCGACTTCGGCGCCTTGGGCGACGTCGTCGGCAAGCTCTACGTGAAGGAGCACTTCACGCCCGAGGCGAAGGCCAAGATGGACCTCCTCGTGAAGAATCTTCTGGTGGCCTTCGGGTCGAGCATCGACGAGCTCTCCTGGATGACCCCGGAGACCAAGGGGAAGGCGAAGGAGAAGCTCGCGAAGATCACGCCGAAGATCGGCTATCCCGAGAAGTGGCGGGCTTATGACGATCTTGTCGTGCAGCCGGACGATCTCGTCGGCAACATCCTCCGCTCGCGGAAGCTCGAACACGACCGCAACGTCTCGAAGCTCGGGCTACCGGTCGACCGGGAGGAGTGGGGGATGACACCGCAGACGGTGAACGCCTACTACAACCCCTCGCTCAACGAGATCGTCTTCCCGGCGGCGATCCTCCAGGCTCCGTTCTTCTCGGTCGATGCCCCCGACGCCCTCAACTACGGCGGCATCGGTGGCGTCATCGGCCACGAGATCAGCCACGCCTTCGACGATCAGGGAAGCCGCTACGACGGCAACGGTAACCTCGAGAACTGGTGGACCGATCAGGACCGGGTGGCCTTCGAGGGGCTCACCAAACGGCTCATTGAGCAGTATTCGTCGTACGAGCCGCTCCCTGGGCGCAAGCTCAAGGGGGATTTCACGCTCGGTGAAAACATCGCCGATCTCTCGGGCCTCGCGGTGTCGTACAAGGCGTTTCAGTTGGCCAAGGCCGGGCAGGAGCCGGAGCCAGTGCAGGGTTGGACGAGCAACCAGCTCTTTTTCGTCGGCTGGAGCCGGGTGTGGCAGCGGAAGTATCGCGAGGACGAACTCATCCGCCGCCTCCTTACCGATCCCCACAGCCCGTCCCGCTACCGCGCCAACGGCCCGGTCTCGAACCTCGACGCTTTTTATGATGCCTTCGAGGTCAAGGAAGGCGACGCCCTCTGGAAGCCGGAACAGGAACGGATCCGGATCTGGTGAGAGGCACCCGAGCACTCGGCCGGGGAAAAGGTGCCAGCCACCATTGGCCTTTCCAACCCACCGGGGAGCGAGGGGGCGACCGTGCCATGGGAGCCGGCGTTGCAGGCAAGCGAAGCAAGGATTGCGAAGCGCAGCCGGCACCCGAGTGAGCGAAGGCCATGGATGGCCTGAGGGAACGTCCGGCGACATGGCACGGTCGCCCCCTCGCGGCGAATTGCTTCCGTCGAGTCGCACACTGAGAGGAGCCCACGATGGCCAAGGTCTACTACGTCGGTGACTGGGCCGTTCTCACCGGCCCCTGGTTTGCCGAGAGCCCCTTTCAGAACGCGATGAAGGGGATCGAGATCTTCAACTACGGCAAATGGCTCAAAGACGCGCTCGAGTCGACAGGCGCCCACACCGTCGAGAGTGTCGCCTCGTGGGATTTCTACAAGCTCGGCCCCGGGGCATACGAAAAGATCCTCGCTGACTACGACGTCATCATCTTCAGTGACGTCGAAGGAAAGCTTTTTCAGTTGGCGCCAAACTTCTTCGACCGCACCAAGTTCGGCAAGGAGGTGCTGACGTTCCCCGACCGGGTGCGGCTGACGATCGACGCGGTGAAGGGCGGCAAGGGGCTGATGCTCCTCGGCGGCTGGTATTCGTTCACCGGCGAGCAGGGGAAGGGGGGCTGGGGGCGGACGCTTTTGAAAGGCGCGATGCCGGTTGTCTGCCACGACCACGAGGATCTCGTCGAGAGCACCGAGGGCTATCGGCCGCGGGCCACCGTTCACGGCCGCGAGCGCTTCGCCGGGATCGATCTGACGACCTGCCCGCCGATCCTCGGCTACAACCAGGTGCGCGTGAAGCCGGGGGCGGAATTGCTCCTCGACTTCGCCGAGACCGGCGACCCGCTTGTCGTCCTCGGCCACGAGGGACAGGGGCGAGTGCTTTGCTACACCTCCGACCCGGCGCCCCACTGGGGCTGTAACATGGTGTTCTGGGATCGGTATGCCGAGTTCTGGCTCCGCTGCCTCGAGCTCGTGACGCCGCAGGCGTGAGTCACTCGGCCTCTTCCTGTCTGGTGGCGATCGGGACGTAGCCCGCTTCGAGGCCGGGCGGGGGCGTGACGATTAGGGCCGGGTCGAGGCTGGCAAGCTTGCCACGCGATGGCGGCGGGAGATAGTCGCGGTCGATCGGCCAGTGGCGGTGGAGCTTCTCGACGCGAGCCTGGAGGCGGGCACGCTCATCGTCAGAGAGATTCGCGTTGCGGATCGCCGGCTGATCGACGAACCGATACCAGGCGTACGTGACGATGCTGCCGTCGCCGAGGCGCGTCTCGAACGGGCCGGCGACGGGGCCGGGAGTCTTCCAGAGACTGTCGGCATCGTCGGGGGTGACGTAGGGCTCGGCCGGCGGGGCCGGGGGGGTGTGAAACTCGACCTCGGCGAGCTTCGTCTCGGCAGGGACCTCGTCAGCCGCCACCACGACCCACTCCGACTTCTCTTCCCCCTTCACGAGCCGGTAGTACTCCGGCAGCGTGGCGAGGGGGCCTGAGAAGGAATCGGTCTCGGCCACCGTCGCGGCGTTCCACCGGTAGCCGTAGGTGTGGTCGTCGAGGGCGATCGGCGTGGCAAACGAGTTCCAGGCCAAGGCCACCTTCTCTTCGCGGCGAGCGTCGGGAGCGTAGATCTGCCAGGTCGAGCCGCCGCCGCCGGTGAAGCGGTGGCGGGCCGAGCCGGCCGGGTCGATCGTGCCGCTCACCGGATCGCCGCCGTCGAACCAGGCGCTGACCGAGTCCCACAGCGCCGTCTTGTCGTAGGCGGTGATCTGATGGATGACGGCCGACTCGTTGTCGGCGTTGCGCGGGAAGGAGGTGGGGGCGATGCGGGCCCAGGTCTCTCCCTTGGCGTCGACGGCCTGTACGGCGGGGACATACTGCGTCTCCATCTGCACCGCCTTGTTCGGCTCGGCGGGGCGGGCGTCGAGAAATCTGCCGGCAAGCTCGGGCTTGTCGAGCGTGGCCCGCGACCAATAGGAGGGGAGGAAGAAGGCGATCGGACCTTTGAAGTTGGCGGCGTTGACGAACAGCGTCCACGACTGATTGCCGGTCGGAATCTGTTTGCCGGCGGTGGAGGACTTTGGGTCGGTGAGGGGAAGGGGGAGATAGCCGTAGCCAAACAGCTCGCCGCAGGTCCCCTGGGCGAGGTTGAGGCCGTCGGCGGGCCAGACGATCCGCGGGCTCAACTGCGCAACGCCA
>CANGGC010000470.1 GCA_947453125.1 Planctomycetaceae bacterium
AGACGGTCGTCTTGGCGACGTCGATCCTCCTTGCCTCGCTCGCCTTGCTCGTCGTCGTCCCGTCGCTGGTGGCCGGACCGGTCTCGGGTCCGATTCTCGGCTCTTCGGAATCGTCCCTGGAGGTGCAGGCGAGGCTCCTCGGCATCGAACTCCCCCGAGCGGTGCCCACGCCTCTGGCACAGGAGACCGGGAGCACGACCGCCGTCTCGCTCCCCCGCCCCCGGCCCCTTACCCCGGCCGACGTCCGCGACGTGCTCGCCGCCTCCTTCTGACCCGTCCCACTGATCCGCCATCCGGAGTCCTCTCCCATGGGCTATTTCGCCTTCTTTCTTCTGCTCACGCTCACGAGCCTCCTCTGGTCGGCCGCCTGCACGGCCGCGGCGGTTAGGAGCGAGCGTTCCCGAACGCGGGGCTTGTGGCTCTTCCTCGGCCTTGCCCTGCCCGTCCTCACCCTCCTCCCCTTCCTCGCCGCAACGGCGTATCTCGCTTTCGGAATCTTCCTCCACCCCAATTGGTTTGGCCCCGTCCTCACGGTGCTCCTCTCGGCACTCATCGGCGGGATCTGGATCACCCGCGCCGGCATGAAGAAGATTCCCTTCTCGTCGGTGGTGGCAGCCGCACGCTGGCCGGTGATCGGGCTTTTCGGATTGGCGATCCTCGCCAAGGCGGTGTCGTTCGGCACGCTCCTGATCCTCGACAACGCCGTCGCAGCCGAGGCGCGCAGCATGCGCGCCGAGGCGGCCGCCATGATGCAGGCGGCGGTGGCGCCGGCGGTCGCCGACGGCGAGAATGCCGCGAAGCTCTATGAACAGGCCGCCGCCGCGATGGCCGATGATCCGGCGTTTCGGGTCAGCGATTCCCCCCCGCCGGTGATGGATCCCGACGTCTCGACCGACACCGTCTCCGATCTCCTCACGCGCCATGCCGCCACGCTCGACACGATCCGCCGCGCCGCCGATCGGGAGAACTGCCTTTTCGCGCATGACTGGACCCGCCCGTCGGTCGACATGCTCCTGCCTGAGATGCAGCCGCTCCGTTTGGCTGGACGCTTCCTGGCGCTGGCCGCCCGCCGCGCCGCGGCGGAGGGGCGGATCGACGAGGCCCTCGTCGACACCGTCCGCATCCAAAAGATCGGCAGGCACGCGGCCACCGAGCCGATCATCATCTCGCAGCTCGTCGGCATGGCCCTCGATGCGGTCGCGCTCGACACGCTCGCCGACATCCTCCCCGCCCTCGGGCCCGAGGATCTCGGCCGGCTCGACGCGCCAGCGATCCGCGATCTCGTCGGCCCGCCACCTTCGATCTTTCGGGGCTTCATCGGCGAGGAGGCGTTGGGACTCTCGACGTTCGCCGATTTTGCCGATGCCCGGAGCAACCTCGACGGACTGTGGCAATTGACGGCCAATCCCGACCTCGCCCCCGGTACGCTCATGCGATGGGTGTCGGCACCGGTCTCGCTCCTGTTTCGCGTCTTTCTCCTCCCCTTCGACATCGCCAGCCATCGCCGCATGCTCCACGACTACCGACAACTGGCGGTGTTGAACTTCGACCGGCCCCAGCGACATGCCGAGCAGCAGAAACAGATCGCGGCGATCGAGGCCGCGCTCCAGAAGGACCACCTCCCCGGCTTGGTGTCGGGGGTCCTCAAACCGGCGATGGCCCAGGTCTTCCAGAGTCAGACGCGTGCCGTCGCCCGCCACCGGGCCGCGGCGGCGCTCGTCGCCGCCACGAAGCGCCGCCTCGAGACCGGCACGTTGCCAGAGTCACTCGACGCCCTCGTGCCCGGTGAGCTCCCCACCCTGCCACTCGACCCGTTCGCAACCGACGCGCCGCTCCGGCTGAAGGCGACGCCGGAAGAATTTCTGGTCTGGTCGGTCGGTCCCGACGGCGAGGACGACGGTGGCCCGCAGCCTCCCGATGCCGAGCACGACGCTGGGAACGACGACATCGGCCTGCGGATGCGGACTACGGCCGCGGCCGCCCGCTGAACACGCCGCAGGACATTCACTCGAGTATCACTTCGCCTCCATGAGATAGGCGAGAAGATCCGCCATCCCCCGGGCGTCGATCGTCTTCTCAAACCCCTCGGGCATCAGCGACCGTTTCGTGTTCGTGAACGTCTCGAGATCATCCCGGGGAAAAGTGACGTCGACGCCGTCGGCGGTGCGGAGTGTGACGCTTCCCCCCGACTGCGCCGTGACGACGCCGGTGACGACACGGCCTCCGGCGTCGATCGCCGCGTGGGCATGGTAGGCGGGGAGGACCTCGCGGTTGGGATCGAGGATTGCCAGGAGCATCGCCTCGGGGCCACGGGCCTGCACGGCCGCAAGCGCCGGTCCCGTCTCGCGCCCCTCCCCTTCGACGCGATGGCAGCCGACACATTGCTTCTTGAAGATCGCCCGCCCCGCCTCGATGCTTCCCGTCGCCGGCAGGCTCGCCCGGTAGGCGACCACGAGTGATTCGCGGTCAGCCGGCGGCGGAGCCCCGAGCACTTCTGCAGCACGCCCCGCCACACTCCTCTCTGGAAAGGCCCACAGGGCCGCGGCCGTCTGTCGGTCGAGATCGCTCGCCGCAAAGCGCCCCGCTTGAATCGCCTCGAGAAGCGCAATCGCCCGCGCAGCATTGTGGGAGAGCGCTACCGCCGCCGCTTGGCGGGCCTCAACGGAGAGCCTGGGCAGCGCCGCGACGAGCATCCCGCCGACGGCCGGATCGCGCGACCGATCGAGCCGCTGGATCGCCGCCGTGACCAGCTCCGTCGGCTCCTCGGCGACGAGCAGTTTTTCCAGGTCGTCCGGATGAAAAAGCCCGCGCACGGCCCGAATCCGCCTGGCCACGTCGGCCTTGCGATCCAGGGCGACCGCGCGGTTGTAGTCGCCGAGGCGATGAACGAGTGCCTGGGTCGTGGCGACCGGCTCAATCTTGTTGACATCCGATCCGGTGGCAGCAAGCGCCGAGGCAAGCTCACCCAGAAGCACCGTGGCCGTCGGTCGGGTGTCGGTCGCCCCCGCGGCAGGCGCTCGAGCAAGCCTGTCGATGCCGGCGACGATCAGCGACAGCTCGGCCGCGTCATGCTTCCGACCTACTTGCGCCACAAGCCCTGGTAGCGCCGCCGCGGCTCCTTTGGACGCCAAGCTCTGCGGCGCATCGAGCCACGCCGCGACGATCTCCGCGGCATCACCACGAAGCGACGTGAAGGCGGCATACCGCACCCAAGGATCGGCCCCGTCGCGCTCGAGGAGCGTGCGGAGGATGGCAAGGCGAGTCTGGACCGGAAGCGCCCCGGCGACAAGCGCCAGCGGCAGGCGGACGGACGCCTGCGGCTCGCTCGCCGCAAGGTCGGCAAGCGCCCGGACGAGATCCGCCGGAGGGGGTGCATCGGCGGGCACGACCC
>CANGGC010000471.1 GCA_947453125.1 Planctomycetaceae bacterium
GCAACTCCCCGCCGACGTCGTCGCGAAAACGCGGCAAAAATACCTCGAGGCCTGCCGGCTGCTCACCGGCTCGCTGCCGGTTGGGGTGGCTTGAGCGTCAGGCGGGGGGGCTTGAGCGTCAGGCGGGGTGGCGAGGGTATTCCGGGCCAACAATGCCCTAGGGATGCGGCCGAAGCGAAACTAGAATCGTTGGTCCGGCTCTCTCCCTGCAGGCCCGCTCGGCGGGCCCCCCCACCGCGAACCCCTCCCCTGCCCCATGCTGCGCTACTGGACCGCCGGTGAATCGCACGGCCCCGCCCTCCTCGCCTTGGTCGATGGCTTCCCGGCGGGCTTGGCCGTCGATAGTGCTGCCATCGATGCCGAACTTGTCCGCCGTCAGGGGGGCTACGGGCGCGGTGGACGGCAGCGGATCGAGACCGACAGCGTCCGCTTCCTCTCCGGGCTGTGGCGGGGCACGACGCTCGGCAGCCCGTTGGCGATGGAGATCGTCAATCGCGACGCCAAGCTCGAACGGCTCGACGATGTCGATCGTCCGCGGCCGGGGCATGCCGACCTTCCCGGCGCCGTCAAACATCTCGGCAGCGTCCGCGCGGTGCTCGAACGGGCCAGCGCGCGCGAGACGGCGGCCCGCGTGGCGGCCGGAGCCCTCGCCCGCCAACTCCTCGCCACGTTTGGGATCGAGGTTGGCGGCTGGGTGACTTCGCTTGGCGGGATCGAACTGGGGCCCCGTGAGGGCACCCTTCCCGAGCTGCGGGCGCTGCGGGATTCCAGCGCCATCTACTCTCTCCACCCCGAGCGTGACGAAGAGGTGACGGGACTCATCGACCGGGTCGGCAAGGAGGGGGACACCCTCGGGGGCGTGGTCGAGGTTCGTGTTGACGGCCTGCCGATCGGCCTCGGCACCCATGCCCAGTGGGATCGCAAGCTCGACGGGCGACTCGCCCAGGCCGTCATGGCCGTGCAGGCGATCAAGGGGGTCGAGATCGGGCTCGGCTTCGAGGCCGCCAAGCGGCGTGGCTCGCAGGTCCACGATCCGATCCACTACGACGCCGCCCGGCGCGATCAGACCGATCTCGGCTTCACCCGGCCGACGAACAACGCCGGCGGCCTCGAGGCGGGGATGACCAACGGACAGCCGCTGGTGATCCGGGCCGCGATGAAGCCGATCAGCACGCTCCGCAAGCCGCTCGAGAGCGTCAACCTCCGCACGAAGCAGGCCGAGGAAGCGGCCTACGAGCGGAGCGACGTCTGTGCGGTGAGTGCCGCCGCCGTGATCGTCGAGCACGTCGTCGCCTTCGAGATGGCGGCGGCGCTCGTCGACAAGTTCGGCGGCGACAGCGTCGAGGAGATGCTCGCGCGGTTCAAGCTCTACCACGATCTGGCCCGCGCCAGGTGACGATGTCGGAAGGCCACCGGGGGAAGGATCCCCCTGGAATCCGCGAGGGACAAGGATGTTCGTCGCCCAGCAAGCTGCCCGCAGCCGTGTGGTCCGCACGACGTTCGTCGTCGCCTGCCTGATCCCCTGCGCGCTGGTCGTTGCTTGGGCCGGCTGGCGGCGCACCGGCGTGCACCGTGACAGTCTCGTGCGGCACTGGGCCGGGGCGCTCGGGATGCCGCTGTCGGTCGATTCAGTCGAGCATGTCCGTCCCGGTTCGCTCAGGCTACATGGCGTGCGCGTCGAGGATGATCGGGGGGGGCAGCTGGTCGAGATTCCGCGGATCGACGTCGAATCGTCGGGGACCGAAGTCCGCATCCGCCTTCCCGAGCTCGCCTGCTCCCCCGCGGCGATCGCCGCGATCGTGCATCTCGGCCGGGCGTGGCTCGACGAGCCGGCCCGATTCGACCGCAATGTCGTCATCGATGTCGTTCGGATCGGCTTCGCCGACTCCGTCGGCACCGCAAAGGACGCTGCCAACCGTGCCGGCGTCCGCATCGAATGTGTCGGCACCGAGAGCGGTCGGGCAATCCGGCTCCGGACCGAACCTGAGTCGGAGGAGGGATTCGTCGTCCAATCCCTGGCCGGCACCGATGGCCCCGGGCGACGGATGGCGGTGCGGGGCATGGTCGCCAAGCCGGTGCCGATCGCCGCCGTCGCTGCCGCCCTGGGATGGTCGGCTGGCGGTCAGGCGGCCGGGCCGGCGGCGCACCTCACCGGGGCGATCGATGCGGAATTGTCGGAGCGTGGCTGGGACGGTGCCTTCAGCGCGACGCTCACGGAAATCGATCTCGCCGCCGTCACCGTAACGCTCCCCTGGTATGCGAGAGGACCGGCACGCGTCGTCGTCGATGAATGCCGGATGACCGCCGGGCGAATGACGTCGATCCGGGCGGGAGTGGAGGTCGGTGCCGGGGGGCTCGAGCAAGCAGGGCTCGAGGCGCTCGTGACGACACTCGGCTGCCGCCCCGGCCCCGGCTGGAGGCCGGCAACACGGCGCGGGGAGGTTGGATTTGTGGGGGGGGCTGCCAGCCTCGAGATCGACCGCCGCGGCCTGCGGATCGAAAACGCCGCTTCCCCGGGGATCCTGTGCGGTGACGGCGGCGTGCTGCTCGAGCCCCCCGTGGCGGGCGTGAGTCTCGATCGGGTCGCACGGGCGCTCTCCCCGACGACCACGCTTGCGGTGCCAGCCACGCCGATGAGCGGGTGGCTCCTCTCGGTCTTCCCGTTTCCCCAGGCAGACGCGGCGGGAGCGGAGGGGAGGATGGCGGTGGAACCGGGCCGGTCGACGTCCCGTGATCTCCCCACACCCTCCCCCGGGCCGGTGGGAGGAGGCGGGCCAGCATCGCGACGATGATGATGGAGGGCCCTTCGCCCCACTCATGCGGAGGGGGCGGGAGTGAAATTGACGATTTCTTGACGTTGATTCGACTCCAGACTGACCCGCCGCTGCTGGCAAGCCGGGGGAAATGCATCACAGTAGGGCCTGGTCGTTCGACGGAGATTTCCGTTGACGGCTCTCCGCCGCTTCGCGGCGAGGTTCCCACCACCCTATGAGGCCCGGCCCGACATGACGTCGAAGACCAGCCAGTCCCGCAAACACTCCCGCCATGCCAAAACCGGCAGGCACGGGTCAACGGCCACGGCTACCGCAAAGCCGCATCCTGCCGACACCGGCAGCAAACGGCCGATCGATGTCGATGGCGAAGAGTTTGCCCTCGGACGATCGGCGATCGGTGGCCCGGAAAGCGAACTGCACGGGCACACCACGATGGCGGATCATCAGGCATTTTCCGAGGAATCCGAGGCGCATCTCCGGCCCGCCGGACAGCACTGGAGCGACCTCGATTGGCCGGTCGTGATCTGGATCGGCGTGATCCATGCCGCGGCCCTGGCGGCCCCCTTCTACTTCACTTGGTCGGGGCTGGCGATCTGCGTGGCGCTCAGTTGGGCCAC
>CANGGC010000472.1 GCA_947453125.1 Planctomycetaceae bacterium
CTCGGCGAGGTGATGCTCCGCCTCGATCCGGGCGAGGGGCGAATCCGCACCGCGCGGCACTTCCGGGCCTGGGAGGGGGGAGGCGAATACAACGTCGCCCGCGGCCTACGGAAGTGCTTTCAGCAGCGGACCGCGCTCGTCAGCGCGTTTGTCGACAACGAGGTTGGCCGGCTCATCGAGGACTTTATTTATCAGGGGGGCGTGAACACCGATTTCGTCCAATGGCGCGACGATGACGGCATCGGCCGCTCGGTCCGCAATGGCCTCAATTTCACCGAGCGCGGCTTCGGGATCCGCGGCGCCGTCGGTGTCCCTGACCGGGGCAACACCGCAGCCAGCCAGCTCAAGCCGGGTGACATCGACTGGGAGAAGCTCTTCGGAGAGGTGGGGGTGCGCTGGTTCCACACCGGTGGGATCTTCGCCGCCCTCTCCCCGACGACCGCACTCCTGACGATCGAGGCTGTCCAGGCCGCCAAGCGTCATGGCACGATCGTCTCCTACGACCTCAACTACCGCCCGAGCCTGTGGAAGAGCATCGGTGGGCTCGCGAAGGCGCAGGAGGTGAACCGCGCGATCGCCCGGCATGTCGACGTGATGATCGGCAACGAGGAGGACTTCACCGCCTCGCTCGGCTTCGAGGTGAAGGGGGTCGACCATGCGATCTCGACGATCGAAACCGGGGCGTTCAAGACGATGATCGAGACGGCGGTCAGGCAATTCCCCAACTTCAAGGTGGCGGCCACGACGCTGCGGCGCGTCGTCTCGGCCACGAAGAACGACTGGTCGGCGATCCTCTGGCACGACGGCGCCTTCCACGACAGCCGGAAGTATCCGGAACTCGAGATCCTCGATCGGGTCGGCGGAGGTGACAGCTTCGCGAGCGGGCTCGTCTTCGGGTTCCTCGAATTCAACGATCCCCACAAAGCGGTCGAGTACGGCGCCGCCCACGGGGCCCTGGCGTCGACCACCCCCGGCGACACCTCGATGGCCACGCGCAAGGAAGTCGAGAAGCAGATCGGCGGCGGCGGGGCGCGCGTCGTGCGGTGAGCGACTCCGGCAGCGAGAACGCGTTCACCCGATCGCGACCGGCGCCTCGATCTCCACCCACGACCGGCAACCGCCGTACGACTCCTGCCAGGGGAGCGTGACGGGGGAGGGAAGGGGCGTGACCGTCACCTCGAGGACGTGAAGTTCGTCCTGCCAGCGGTGGAAGCGTTCGTCGACGACGCTCTCGGCCCACACGTGGCGGTGCCGGAAACGATCGAGGGCGCGGCGGTCGGTCATCCGGTGCGCGGCGCAGACGTCGGCCAGGTGCGTGAACACGACCGTGCCCTCGGGGGGCCGGTCGTCGTCGATCGCCACGAGGAGATCGCGGGCCTCCGGCACGAGGCTCTCCGCCGACTGGTGGAGAAACGTGGGAAGGAACAGGAAGCGGGCGTGCTCGGGGCGAAAGGCCCTGCCCGGCTCGACGATCCCGCCCTTCCGGAGGATCACATCCTGCCGCCCCGATGCCAGCGCCCGGCAGATCGCCGCCCATTCCTTGAAGGCGGTACGCACCGGGATGTCCCCGTGGACCGCCCCGGTATCGCCTTCCGTCATGATGTCACTTCTTCGCCGGCTTGCGGACATGGATCGCATCGGCCGTCAGCTGAATGACTGGGATCGCGAGTTTCGGGTCAAACACCCCCTGGCCACTCACGACCACTTCCTGCCCCTTCTGGATCCCGAACAGCTTCCGGGCATCGAGCGGCAACACCTTGCCATCCTCACCGACAAACTGCACGGCGACCATCGGAGCATTCGCCGATCGCTTCTTGCAGAAGGGGCAGTTGTCGGCGTCGTGGCCAGCCTTGCCGGCATGGTCGTCAGCGGGGATCTCCTGGAGGACGAACGACGCCTTGTTCTCGAGGAACGGCTCCATCCCCTTCGCCCCGATCCGTCCGGCGATCACGATCGCCTGCGGCCCCTTGGGGGCATCCTTGGAGAGCAGCGTCTCCTTGGCCGCCGTCGGCGTGAGCGGATCGACCGGCTCCTGTGGAAGGAGGAGCTTGGCCCGGACGGCGGCGGCATCGGTCTGTGCGCTCGCCGACCGTCCTGCCGCCACCACGGCGGCCGACAGCCCCCCGACGATGATTCTCCGACGATTCAAGAAATGACGCATGGAAAAGTCCTCCCTGATGACCCAGCCACCGCCACCGGATCCGAGAGCGTTCAGCGGGGCCTTCTGCCGGTGCTCTTCGTCACTTGGCGACGGCGTCCTTCAACGTCTTCATCCCCGCTTCGATCCCGGCGGCCTCTTCGCTCCACACCTTCGCCAGGTCGTCGGCACCGTGGATCGCGATGTCTATCTTGTCGAAGGCGGTAAACAGCGCTTCACTCGCCGCGATCACGGCCGACTCGACCTCGGTCGGCAGCTTCGCATCCTTTGCCAGCCCCTCCACATCGCCGAGGAAATGGCCCAACTCGTGGACGGGGGCATCGGCCTTCTCGCGGACGTTCGCTTCCATCCCCTCCTTGACGACGGCGACGAGCTTGTCGAGCTCACCGACGAGTTCGGCGAGCGTCTCGGGGTGATGGTGGTCGTGGGCCTCCCCCTCGTCGGCCGGCATCGCCTCGGCCTGTCCGCCTTCGTGGGAGCCATGGTCGTGGCCTGCGTGATCGTGCCCGGCGTGATCGTGATCGTCTTGGGCGCCCTTGGCGGCCGGCAGCGCCGGGCCGACGTCGGCCCCCTTCTTGGCGACGGTGGCCGGAGGGGCAGAGCCGCTGCAGCCGGCGAGGAGCAGCCCACCGAGGACGAGGGCAGGGGACAGGGCAAGCGCGAGGCGGGGCATGGGATCTCTCCGGGCTGCGGATTTTGGCGACGGTGGGCGTCGACGCGCCCGGTTATATCGAGGATACCGCTTCGCCCGACGGGCTGCCAATCGACGGCGGCCCGGCCGCGACGGGGTCGGCCACGAAACAGACCAGCGCATGCGGCGGGAGCTCGAGCGTTGCCCCCGGCTCGACCAGCGGGCCACGGGCCTCGCTGTGGACATCGAAGGGCGACGGCTCCCGGGTGTCGAGAAACAGCCGCCACGGCAGCGCCGCAACATGCGGGGCCTGCGGAAGGCGGAACGACCGCGGCTCGCTGCCGGCATGGAGGAGGATGAGGACGTGGCGGGGGATCCCGGCCACCATTTCGGGCGTCGCCGTCGGAGACGGCGGCCCGCCGGCGGCGGCGAAGAAACAGGTCAGGCTCGCGCCAACCGCCCCCCAGTCGACCGGCCCGCCGTCGGCCGAGAACCACTCGACGTCGGGCATCGCCCCTTCTGCTTCACCGGCACCGCGGAGGAACGTCCGCCGGCGGAGCGTCGGATTGCCGAGCCGGAAGCGGATGATCTC
Organism: Planctomycetaceae bacterium; assembly: GCA_947453125.1. Classification (GTDB taxonomy): domain Bacteria; phylum Planctomycetota; class Planctomycetia; order Pirellulales; family UBA1268; genus QWOP01. Next base: position 3,382 of record CANGGC010000472.1, read on the forward strand.
GCGGACGA
>CANGGC010000473.1 GCA_947453125.1 Planctomycetaceae bacterium
AGCCCTTGGTCACGTCGGCAAACGTCTCCCCTTCGCCGTTGTCACGCTCGAGAAACTCTTTGACGGTATCGAGATCTTCATCGCTGATGCTGATCACCTGGACGTCCTTGTCGGCGTAGTCGGCCTGGATCTGCGCGATGTGGGGCATGCTCATGATGCAGGGGCCGCACCAGGTCGCCCAGAACTCGACGACGTAAACCTTGTCCTTCTTGAACTTGGTGACCGGCTTGTACTTCCCCTCGCCGTCCTGCACCCAGTGCTCGACGTCGATCGCAGGCGCTGGGGAACCGATCGTGAGTTCGGCGGCCGGCAGGACCGCGGCACTTCCGAGGAGGAACGAGAGCGCGGCGAGGCAGCGGCGGGAAAGGGGGGACATCGGGGGTCTCCTGTCTGGAAAATCGTGACGACGAGCGTGGCCGGAATGGGGCGCGAGAGTGGCCGAAGCCTACGGGGGGAAAGTCTACCGCTTCGGCGGCGACTGGGTCAGCCATCCTCGGGCGCGACCCCGAGGACGATGTCCCACCGGGCCGCAAGCTCGCCGATCCGGGAGCCCTCGATGGGGAGAAAATCGGCGACGACGGCGGCCGCCTCGACCGGCGAGAGCGACCGGAAGATCCCGTCCCGCCCGTTTCCAGGATCCCCCTTCACGTAGCACTGCGACGTGAGGAGGTGGCGGTCGCCACGGGTCACCTTGACGTGGATGTGGGGGGCACGGCCGGGATAGGGAACCGGCCGGATCGTGCGGAAGCCGTACTCCCCGGAAAGCCCGGTGAGAAACCGGCCATAGCCCTGGAAATGCCCGTCACGATTCTCGGCATTGCCGCTCCGGGAGTGGAGATACGCCCCGTGGGCATCGCACTGCCAGATCTCGATAAGCGCCCCGCGGAGCGGATTCCCCGCCGCGTCGAGCACGGCGCCCGAGAACCACGTCACTTCGCCGTCGGCGGGCGTCGCGGCATCGGTGATCCGGAGGAGATCGTTGTCGGTGTCGAGGGGGAGCCGATCGGGGAAGAAAGGCCCCTCGGTCTGCTCGGGCGTCCGCGTCAATTCATCGGCATAGGCACCGGGCCGGGCCGCAAACAGCGTCGCCAACGCCGCCATCCGCAACACGCGCCTCCGTCCCTCGTCGGCACGCTCGAACGACTTGCGATTGAACAGGTGCATGGTGGTCTCTTCGGGGCCGAGGTTACTGGTCAGGCGAGGATCTCTTGAATGACGCGGCCGTGGACGTCGGTGAGCCGGTAGCGGCGGCCCTGGAAGCGGTAGGTGAGGCGCTCGTGGTCGATCCCGCAGAGGTGCATGAGCGTGGCGTGGAAGTCGTGGACATGGACACCGTCGCGGACGATGTTGTAGCCAAACTCGCACGTCTCGCCGTGGCTGATGCCCCCCTTCACGCCCCCACCGGCCATCCACATCGTGAAGCAGCGGGGATGATGATCGCGACCAAAATCTCCACCGGCCGTGTAGTTGCCCTGGCAGTAGTTTGTCCGTCCGAACTCGCCCCCCCAGACGACGAGCGTGTCGTCGAGCATGCCCCGGTCGGCGAGATCCTGGACGAGGGCCGCCGAAGGTTGGTCGGTCTGCCCCGCCTCACCGCGGATCCCGCCCGGTAGGCCGCCGTGATGATCCCAGTCTTGGTGATAGAGCTGGATGAAGCGCACTCCCCGCTCCGCCAGCCGCCGGGCAAGGAGGCAATTGGCCGCGAACGTGCCGGGTTCGTTGGCCCCGGGGCCGTACTTCTCGAGAACATGCGCCGGCTCGTCGGCGAGATTCGTGACATCGGGGACGCTCGCCTGCATCCGGAAGGCGAGCTCGTAGTTGGCAATCCGAGCAGCGATCTCGGAATCGGGATTGGTGGCAAACTGATGCTCGTGGAGCTGTTTCAAACCATCGAGCGCGGCGCGGCGATTCTCCCGCGACACGCCGGCAGGATTTCCGAGGTAGAGGACCGGATCGCCGCCGGAGCGGAAGCGCACGGCCTGATGGCGGGTGGGGAGGAAACCGGAGCCCCACAGATGGCTCATGAGCGGCTGGCCCCCCTTGTTCTTCGTGATCAGAACGACAAACGAGGGAAGATTGTCACTGGAATCGCCGAGGCCGTAATCGAGCCAGGCCCCGATGCTCGGCCGGCCCGGAATCTGGGCACCTGACTGCATGAACGTGACACCGGGGCCATGGTTGATGCTCTCGGTGTAGGCGGCTTTCAGAAAGCAGATCTTGTCAGCCACCTTCGCCGTGTGGGGGAGGACCTCCGAGAGCCAGGCCCCCGACTGGCCATGCTGAGCGAACTTCATCGGCGAGCCGACCAGGGGAATCGAACTCTGATTCCCCGACATCCCGGTGAGACGCTGGCCACCCCGGACGCTCTCCGGGAGTTGCTCGCCGGTCCGCTCGACGAGCGTCGGCTTCCAATCGTAGAGATCGAGCTGCGACGGCCCTCCCGATTGGAAGAGGTAGATCACCCGCTTCGCCTTTGGTGGCAGATGGAAGGCGTCGAGCGCGCCGTGTGGCGTCTCGGGGACCGCTGCCGCGGCCCGTCGGCCGAGGAGGTCGGCCAAGGCGATCCCACCAAACCCCAAGCCGGTCGTGGCAAGGAGCCGACGCCGACTCATCGCCGGGGGGATGGGGAGCGATTCGGGAAGCGATTCGGGAGCGGCTCCGAAGCTGGGCATCGTCATCGTTTCACCACGGTGGGGTCGTAGTTGAGGAGGGCATTGAAGACCGCGGCCAGGCTCGCGACGTCGACGGGAGACAGCGCCGGATCGGCCGGCATGCTGCCGACGGTGAGGAGCTTCTGGGCGTCGTCGGGGTTCGCCGTGTACCAGGCGAGTTGCTCGGCGTGCATCGTGCGGAGAATCCCCAGCTCGGCCTCGTCGGGGCGGCGGCTCGTGAGTCGCTCAAACCCCTCGGCCAAGAGCGGTGCCACGTCGCCGGCCTCCGGAGGCTTCCCAGAGAGGAGCTTCTGGGCGAGGACGCGCGACGCCTCGACAAACTGCGGGCCATTCAAGAGCACGAGCGCATGGAGCGGGGTGTTGGTGGTGTCACGCCGGGCGACGCAAACGGCGCGCTTCGGAACGTCGAAGCTTTCGAGGACTGGCCCGGGGCCAGTCCGCCGCCAGAGCGTATAGAGGCTGCGGCGGTGGAGGTCGGGGCCACTGCCGGGCGTCGCCGGCTTGAACGATTCGGCGAGGTCGTAGGTGTTGACCGGAGGGCCGCCGACCTGCTCGACAAGCAGCCCGCACGAGGCGAGGATCCCATCGCGGATCATCTCGGCCGGAAGGCGGTGCCGCGGCCCCCGCGCCAGCCACACATTCGCCGGATCGTCGGCCGCAAGCTGCGCGTCGGCCGTGCTCCGCTGCCGGTAGGTCTCCGAAAGCATGATC
>CANGGC010000474.1 GCA_947453125.1 Planctomycetaceae bacterium
ACGAAGTCGGCGAGGGCATGGAAGGTGTCCTGTCCCTTGCGCTCCCACTGCTGGCGGAGGGTGTGGATGCGACCGAACTCCTTCGTCCGCGCCTCGTCGGTGTAGAGGAGGATATCGTCGCCCTCGGCATTGGCGGCGAAGAAACCGTACACGCCGCGGGCCTGGAGGCTCCCCTCGGAGACGACTCGATCCAGCAAACGGAGGGCATCTTCGTGGAGCTTGCGAGCCTCGGTCCCGACCACCACGTCATCGAGGATCGCTGGAAACTTCCCCTTCAGTTCCCAGGCCTGGAAGAAGGGCGACCAATCGATGTAGGGAACGAGTTCCGCAAGCGGTATCGAGTCGAGGCGGCTGATCCCCAGGAATGATGGCACGTCTATCGGTGCTGTCGACCAGTCGGTCGTCCAGCGCTTCGCCCGGGCGTCGGCGAGCGGCACGAGCGTCGCCTGCTGCCGCCGCTTGAAGTTCTCCACGTCGCGTGCCTGGGCGGAACGGTTGTCGCGGGAGAAGCCCTCCCGGCTCGCCGGATTGATGAGTTTCTCCACGACGCCGGCCGCCCGTGAAGCGTCGAGCACATGGATGATGTCGCCAGAGTACTTCGGGGCGATCTTCACCGCCGTGTGCCGGGCGGACGTCGTCGCCCCGCCGATGAGGATCGGCAGCGTGAGCCCCTCGCGCTCGAACTCCTCGGCGACGTGCACCATCTCCTCGAGGCTCGGCGTGATCAGCCCGGAGAGGCCGACGACGTCGACCTTCGCTGTCCGGGCCGTCTCGAGGATCTTCGCCGCCGGGATCATCACGCCGAGGTCGATCACCTCGTAGCCGTTGCAGCCGAGCACCACGCCGACGATGTTCTTTCCGATGTCGTGAACGTCGCCGCGCACCGTGGCCATGAGCACCCGACCGCGGGATGTCTGCTCCTGCCCCTGCTTCTCAGCTTCCATGAACGGCTTGAGGTATTCGACCGCCCGCTTCATCACCCGCGCGCTCTTCACCACCTGCGGCAGGAACATCTTCCCCTGCCCGAACAGGTCGCCGACGACCTGCATCCCACTCATCAGCGGGCCTTCGATGATCTCGAGGCTCGCGGCATACTTCCCCCGCGCCTCCTCGACATCGGCCTCGACGTGGTCGGCGATCCCCTTCAGGAGGGCGTGCTGGAGACGTGCCTCGACGTCGAGGTCGCGCCAGGTGTCGATCTTGGCAGCTTCGCCAGTGTCACGGTGCTTCACCTGCTCGGCAAACTCGATCAGCCTGTCGGTGGAGTCGGGGCGGCGGTCGAAGAGGACATCCTCGATCCGCTCGAGGAGTTGCGGATCGATCTCCTGGTAGACGGCCAGCTGCCCCGCATTGACGATCCCCATCTCCATCCCGGCACGGATGGCGTGGTAGAGGAAGGCGGCGTGCATCGCCTCGCGGACCGCGTCATTGCCACGGAAGGAGAAGGAGATGTTGCTCACCCCCCCCGACACCTTCACCAGCGGCATCGCTTCCTTGATCAGCCGCGTGGCCTCGATGAAGTTGATGGCGTAGCGGTTGTGTTCCTCGATGCCGGTGGCGACGGTGAGAATGTTGGGGTCGAAGATGATGTCCTGCGGCGCGAATCCGGCCTGCTCGGTGAGGAGCCGGTAGGCCCGCTTGCAGATCGCGACTTTGCGCTCGGTTTCGGTGGCCTGCCCCTCCTCGTCGAAGGCCATGACGACGACGGCGGCGCCGTAGCGACGGACCGTTCTGGCCTTACGGAGGAAGTCCTCCTCCCCCTCTTTCAGGCTGATGGAGTTGACGATCCCCTTTCCCTGGAGGCACTTGAGGCCCGCCTCGAGCACCTTCCAGTCGGAACTGTCGACCATCACCGGGACCCGGGCGACCTCCGGCTCGCTCGAGAGGAGCGTGAGGAACTTCGTCATCACCGTCGGGCCGTCGAGCATCCCCTCGTCGACATTGACGTCGATGATGTTGGCGCCGTTCTCCACCTGCTGCCGGGCGACACCGACGGCCTCCTCGTAGCGCTCTTCGCGGATGAGTCTGGAAAACGCCTTGGAGCCTGTGACGTTCGTCCGCTCGCCGATGATCGTGAAGCTGCTCTCGGGGCGGATCTCGAGCATCTCGAGCCCCGAGTAGCGCGAGCGATCGGAGTCGACCGGAGGGACACGCGGCGGATGTTTGGCCACGGCCTCGGCGATCGCCCTGATGTGGGCCGGCGTCGTGCCGCAGCAGCCGCCGATGATGTTGAGCCATCCTTCGCGGGCGAATTCACCGAGCACGCGTGCCATCGAGGCTGGGGTTTCGTCGAAGCCACCGAGGGCGTTTGGGAGCCCGGCGTTGGGGTAGCAGCTGACGGGGAGCGGTGCGATCCGGCAGAGATCGGCCAGATGGGTGCGCAGCTTCTCGGCTCCGAGGGCGCAGTTGATCCCGACGCTCACCAGATCGGCGTGGGAGAGGCTCATCCAACAGGCTTCGACCGTCTGTGCGGAGAGCGTTCTTCCCCCTTCGAAAACCGTGAACGAGGCCATCACCGGCACGCGGATGCCGGTCGAGCGGAAGGTCTCCTCGATGGCGAACAGGCAGGCTTTGAGGACGAGGGTGTCGAAGGCCGTCTCGGCAAGGATGACGTCGACGTCCCCCTCGAGGAGTGCTTCGACCTGCGTCCGGTAGTTGGCCACCATCTGGTCGTAGGTGACGTCGCGGTGGCCCGGGTCGTTGACGTTGCCGGCGATCGAGAGTTGCTTGTTCGTCGGTCCGATCGATCCGGCTACGAAACGCGGTCGGTCGGGCGTCTTCGCGGTGGCGGCGTCGGCGGCCTCGCGGGCGAGCTTCGCCGCGGCGAGATTCAATTCCCGCACCCGGTCTTCGAGGCCGAAGTCGGCCAGGGCAAGGGCGGTGGCGCCGAAGGTGTTGGTCTCGACGATGTCGGCCCCGGCCTCGAGGTAGGCCGCGTGGATCCCGCGGATCGCATCCCCCTGGGTGAGGACGAGGATGTCGATGCAGTTCTTCAGGTCCTTCGGGTGGTCGCGGAAGGCTTCGCCCCGGAAACCGTTTTCGTCGAGCCCGAGGGCATGGACCATCGTCCCCATGGCGCCGTCGAGGACGGCGATGCGGGTGGCGAGGAGGTCGCGGAAGGCCTTCTGGCGGACGTCACGGGGGAGCGTGGTCATGATGGGGTCGGCGACGAACAGCCGCCGGGATTGTGGTGCGGTGGATGGGGAACTTTTCCGGACGCGTCATGATAGGCGACTGGGGGGGACGGGCATACTGCGACACGGGGAGAGGCGGTGTTCGGTGCCCCCAAGGCTGCTTGAACAAGGGGCATGGGGAGGCGGAGGGGGGCTGACGGACGCCATGGCCTCCCCCTCAAGCACCGGGCGTCGCGGGGACGAT
>CANGGC010000475.1 GCA_947453125.1 Planctomycetaceae bacterium
TCGACGCCGGGATCGCGGGAGAGGGCGTTGCGAAGGTAGCGGTATTCCCACCGCGGTACGCTCTCGACGATGAGGACGCGGAGCTTCTCCTCGCGAATCGCCACCGGCACCGAGCGGGCGTTGTTGTCGGGGAGGAGCTCGCCGGCCTGCGGGGGAACGCGGACGGTGAGCGTGTAATCACCGACGGTGGCTGGCGTCCAGAGGATCCAATCGGTCGTCGATTGCATCGACGCGAGGCGCACCTCCTTCGTGAAGCGTTGGCCGTCGGAGGCCTCGACCTCGACGGTCACCATCTGCTCGCGCGGCAGTGAACTGCGGATCGTGAACGGCACCCGAAACGGCTTGGCGACGACGCCGGTGACGGCGCTATCGATGCCCGCGACGGCGACATCGGGGAGCGGGGTGAGGCTTCCGGCGGGGACAGCAAACACCGGCACCCCGGCGAGGCGCAAGCCCGCCGCCGCCTGCATCGGCGGCTTCCCCTCGTTCCAGTCGCCGTCGGAGGCGATCACCACCCCGCGTAGATTCGGATGACGCCGCACGACCGCATCGAGCGGGTCAAAGAGGTTTGTCCCCGTGGCCGGAGCTTTTGCATCGATGGCCTGAGCGACTGAAAACGGCTCGATGGCAATGGTGTACCGATCCTCGAGGACACTCCAGAACGACTGCTCGCCGAGCGATGCCACCGCCTCGCGCCGCGACAGTGCCCCGGCGCTTTCCCCGCCGTCACGGGAATCGCCCCGGCGGACATCAACCGTCTCCATGCTCCGCGAATCGTCGAGGAGGATGGCGATCGTCGGCTTGTCAACGGGGCGCTGCTCGGTAACCCACTCCGGCTGATTGAGAAGGATCGCGACAAGCAACGCGATGAGCAGGCGCAGTCCTTCGAGGAGCCCATAGCCCGGCTTGAATCCGCTCCGCCACCAGCCGATCGCGCTCACCGCGGCCACGAGGAGCAAAAGCGCGATCGAAAGCCCGAGCGTCCAGGGGCTCGACTGGAAGCGGATGCCGTGCGCGAGCGTGATCATCTCGGCGGGAGTCGTCACGGCATCGCCTCCCGGGCCGATCGCGCTGCCACGCCTGAGGCGACGTGCGGCAGCGACAGCAGCCCCTCGGCCACAAGGGCGAGCAACAGCGCTACCAGGCACGGCCGCCACACCTCTTCGACGAGATTGCCAAGGCCCCCGGCCTGCTGCTCGAACCGGCTCAGCGGCAGTCCCTGAAAGAGCGCGTCGATCTGCTCGTCGGCGAGGACCGGGCTGACATCCTCGCGCGGCGGCCGGTTGATCGCCACGAGCCGGCCGCGCGAGGCGAGGACACCGGCATGAAAGCCCGACTCGGTGGACGGGCCGGCGGGCCCGGCGATCTGTCGCCAGTCATCAGCCGCAAGTTCCGCGCCTCGGGTCTCCGCACGGGCGTTTGGCCCTGCCGGCTCTCCGGCGTCGGCCATCCGCGCAGGCCCCACGGCGGCGAGCCCGTCGTCGATCGCCCGTTGCACGAGGCAATAAAGGACGATGCCGTTGACGGCGAGATCGGAGTCGCGTGGGGAGGGAGTGGTGGCGAGAAAGGCAACGGCACCGCGGTCGCGGGCCGCGCGGAGGAGGAGCGAGCGGTCGTCCGGGAGCGTCGCCAGAGCGGTTCCTTCGCCTGAAATCGCGCAAGCCCGGCGGATTTCGAGCTCCCCCACCGGCAGCGCTTGGCCGGTGAGCGTGCCGGCAAGCCAGCCCTCGTCGCTGCGCCACGACGCCGGCCGCAGCGGCGGGCTGTGTTCGCTCCAAGCCCCCCAGCTGATCCCGGCAAACGCCGCCGCGGTCGGCACCTCCGGCGGGAGAAACACCACCTCCCCTCCCCGGTCGACAAACTTCTCGATAAGCGCCGCCATCTCCCCTTCGGGAATCGGCGCCTGCCAGAGGAGCAGCGCCACCTCATCGAGCCCCATCCCGGCAGCCTCTTCCACCGCAACGAGATCGACCGCCGCAGTGAGGAGCTTGTCAGGAGGGATCCGCGCGACGAGTTCGAGAGCCCCGCGGGCCCGGGGATCCTCGGCGACGATTACGGTGCGCCGCGTCGGCGCTTTCCCGAAGGTGAAATAGGCTTCGTTGTCGGCCGGATTGATGTCGGCGGGGATCGTCACCCGCCCCCAGCCGCTCCCTCGCGCCAGGTCGCTCGGGCTCCCCTCGCCGGCAGCGAGCGCCGCCACGTCGACCGGGATCGCATGGCGCGCGAGAACCGCCTCCGTGCCGGCAAGCTCGATTTCGACCGTCGACCGCGCACCGCCGAGTTCCACGTTCACCGGCACGCGGACCGGCCCCTGATCCCGCTGGCGGCGGAGGGACACGTCGAGGAGGAGCTCCCATCCCTTGCCCTGCGGCTCGAGGGTCGCCTTCGTGACCCGGACGGCGACGTCGTCGTCTCCGGGATCGGTGGCGGCGAGGAGGTTCACGCGCACGCCCTGGGGGAGCCCCGCAATCTGCTGGCGGATCGCCGGCCACGCGCCGTCCGCCAGCTTCCAATCATTAGCACGCTGATCGGAGCAGATCCAGATCGAGCCTGCTGCCGAGCTGTCGGCCCAGAGGTGCGCGGAGGCCGCCTGGAGCATCTTCGGCACGTCGGCTGCCGCAGCAGCGGGCTCCGTCTCGGACAGCGCCGCGAGGGCCCGCGGTGAGGCCAGCTCCAACGGGGCTCCCGTCACGCTGTCGATGAGGATCACGCGCTTCGTGCCGAGGGTTTCCAGCGCCGCGACGACTTGCCGCCGGGCGGTGGCAAGCTTCGATTCGCCGCCGGCGACGGCGGCCTGGGCCATGCTCGGGGAACGGTCGAGGAGGACGATCGCCGCGGCCGAATCGCCCCCGAGGCTCGCCAGCCAGCCGCGCGATAGCGGCCGGCTGACGGCAAACACCGCTGCCGCCACGGCGAGCATGCGGAGCGCGAGAATCAGCCACTGCCGCAGCCGGCTGTAGCCGCGCGAGAGGGCCTTGGCGGCGAGGAGGAAGCGCATCGCCGCCCACTCCACCGACTGGAAGCGCCACTGGTTGACGAGGTGGATGATCACCGGCAGCGCCACGATCGGTAGCGCCAGGAGGAGCCACGGCTGGAGGAACGTCATCGCCGTCCCCTCGCCGTGGCCCGGCCGACGAGGAACCGGGCGAGGACCTTCTCGCAATCCTCATCGAGGCTCACTTGATGATGGTCGATCCCCTGCTCGAGGACGATGCCGCGGATCGCCCCGAGCCAGGCGGAGAGCGCCTGCTGGTAGCGGGTGGCGATGTCGAGCGGATCGGCAAACAGCGGGCTCCCCCCCTCCATGTCGAGAAACCGGGTCGGCCGACGGAAGTCGAAGCGGATCTCCTGCGGATCGAGGAGGTGGAA
>CANGGC010000476.1 GCA_947453125.1 Planctomycetaceae bacterium
GGCCCCCGCCCGCCGCTGGACGCCGGCCCCCCCCAGGCCGGCCCCCCGCAGGCCCGCCCCCCGCAGGCCGCCCCCCGCGCCCGCCCCGCGATGACGAGGGAGCAGGTCGCCCCCCGCGCCCGCCGCGCGGGGATGGATCGGCCCGGCCGCCGCGCCCGGCTGGCCAGGATGAGTCCCGGCCGCCGCTCCCCGGGGGACGGCGAAAGCGTGCCGGCAAGGCGTCGACATGGCGGAAGAAGAAGGATTCCTGAGCTGCTCCGGAGCCTGTTAGCCCGATGAAAACCACACCGCCGCAGCCTTGCCCGTCGTCCCCGGCGCGCCGCGTCGAAGACGCGGTGGTCGTGTCGCACCGGCAGACCGCCGCCAACACCTACCGCCTCCGGGTGGAGTGCCCCAGCATCGCCGCCTCGGCGGTGGCCGGGCAGTTTGCCATGCTCCGGATCGCCGACCGGGTCGACCCGCTCCTCGGCCGTCCCCTCGCCTTCTACGACACCTACCGCTCGGCCGACGACGACACTCCCCAGGGAGAGCGCTCCGAGCGTCGTTTCGCCGACTTCGTCTACGTCGTCCACGGCCGATTCACCACGGCCCTTAAAAGTCTCGGCCCCGGTGAGCGGATGACGCTCTGGGGCCCCCTCGGCAACGGCTACCGCGACGTGCCGACGACCGGCCACCTCCTCCTCGTGGCCGGGGGGATCGGGCAGACAGCCCTCCTCACGCTCGGCCGCGACCGGGCGGCGGCGGGGGAGCGGGTGACCTTCTGCTGGGGGGCCTCACGCGGCGCGGCCTTCGGCGACATCGATGACTTCAGGCAGGCCGGCCTCGAGGTGCACCTTGCCACCCTCGACGGCTCGACTGGCCAGCGTGGGACGGTGATCGACCTTCTCGATAGCCTCTTTCCGGTTTCGCCCGGAGGGGAAACCGACGCTCCCCGCCATGTTGCGTGCTGCGGGCCGGACGGCATGATGGCCGCCGTCAGCCGGTGGTCGGAGGGACGGGGACTGGGGTGCCACGTCTCCCTCGAGGCGCCGATGGCCTGTGGGATCGGCATCTGCTTCACCTGCGTCGCCCGCGTCAAGGATGACGAGGGGGGCTGGGACTACAAGCGGACCTGCATCGAGGGCCCGGTGTTTGCCGCCACGAGCATCGATTGGTCGTGAGCGGCGGGGCTGATCGGCGCGAACGCGCCGGACTCAGCCGGGATCCTGGGCCGCTGCCCGAGTCGATCCCGGCGTGAGCTTGACCAACCGCCTCAGCCGCTCGATCAGGCGGTGGCCTTCGAGGCGGCAAGGATGCGGGCGGAGAGGCGCGACTTGATCCGCGCGGCCCGGTTGGGGTGAACGACGCGGGCCGACGCGGCCTGATCGACCTTCTTGGCGACGGTGCGGAGCTGCTCGTTGGCGGCCTTCACATCCCCGCCGCGGATCGACTCGAGGAGCTTGCGGATCTGCGTCTTGATCTCCGACTTCGTGGCCCGGTTCCGCTCGCGATCGCGGAGGTTTTGGCGAAGACGCTTCTTGGCATTGGCTGAATGGGGCATGGTTCCGTCGACGGGGCTTTGGGGAGCGCCAGGGGCGCTGGGAGGGGCGGGAAGGGGGCTCGAGGCCCCGGTCAGCCCCCTTTATCCTTGACGGAGCCGAGTTTGTCCAGACGTTGGGCGACGTCCCGGTAGCCGAAATCGAGGCCGGCGAGCATCGAGAGGTATTTTTTGGCCCCGTCGAGGTCCTCCAGGCCGCTGGCGAGCACCCCGGCCCGATAGAGCGCCCGCTTGCGGAGCTCGATTTCCCGGTCGGTGAGCGATTCGACGGCGGTGACGTAGTTCTGCATGGCGAGTTGGTACTGCTTGATCTTCTGGAAGCACTCCCCGAGTTCCAGCGCCACCACCCCCTTGCGGCGGGAGTCGCCGAGCACCTCCTGGAACTGCTTGATCGCCTCGGCGAAGCTCCCCGCGAGCTTGAGACGCATCGCCAATTCGTATTTCCAGGTCGGATTCTCCGGATACCGGGAAACCCGGGCGGCATAGATCTCCACCTCCTGCTTGAGGAGGGCGGCCCGGAGCCGTTCAAGCGTGGCCCGGTGCTCGGGAGTGTCGTCCGATTCCAGTCGCCGCTCGGCGGCGAGAACCCTCTGCTTCCCCCAGCGCAGCTGCCGGTCCTCGATGTGCTCGCGGACCTTGAGTTCCCCCCCAGACGCCGACAGCGCTTGGGTGAGAACAGCCTGCGCCTCCTCGATGGTCTTCTCCTTCTCGAGGAGATCGGCGAGTTCGAGGTAGGGCTCGATTTCGGCGGGATTGTCGCGGATCGAGCGCTTGAGTTCGGCAATCCGGCCCTTCTCGCCCCCTTCCGCGGGCGCAGGCGCGGCCGCGCCCTGGGCGGGGGCTGGAGCCTTGCCCCCTCCCGACTTCGCGGCGCCTGAGGGAGCGGGACGGCCCGACATCCCCTGACCGGCGGCGATCGTCTTCTCCACCTGGAGTCGGGCGATCTCCTTTTCGGCCTCCTCAGCGAACGTCTTGACGTTGCCGATCCGCACCCAGCAGGCGATCGCCTGATCGTATTCGCCGATCTCGGCGGCAAACTTGGAGCAGTGCCGGTTCACCTCGGGATCGGCCGGCGCCGCATCGAGGGCACTCTTGAGATAGACCTGCCTCGTCGCGGGGAAGGAAAGTTGGTTGCAAGCCTCCGCCATCGCCAACAGGGCGCCGGTGTCGTAGGGATTGGCCTTGAGGATGTCGACCCCCTGCTTGATGACATCCCGATGCTGGCCGGCATTCACCTTCTTCCACAGCCCGCCCCCCTTCGATCCACCGAACAGCGACGCCAGGCCGCCGGTCTTCTTGGGGGGATGCTTCTTGCGGAGGATGCCGAGGAACGCCTGGAGGTAGACGGCGTTGCCCGGATCACCGACGACGCACGCGGTGTACATCTCGATCGCGTAGTCGGCGTTGGCCGTGAGATTCTTGGTGCCGGCCTGGAAGGTCTGGGCGAGCCTCGATCGCTCCGCCGGCGACAGGAGCGCCGCGGAGGGAGAGGCCATCGGATCGCCGGCCTGCCCGGAAGAAGGGTCATTCGCCATGGTGAGTCGCGTCGGACGGTTGAGAGGGAGAAGGGGAGGATCTAATCTGAATGCGGCCAGTCTGAATGCGACCAGGCTGAATGAGGCTTGGCTGAATGTGGCTCGGCAGGCTGTGGAGCGAAATCCCCGACGAACCGGATGCGGCGACGGACACCCAGGAAACCGTCGGCGTTTCCTCCGGTCGACAAAGTGGAAAAAGGTCAGGGATGGCTTTTTCCACCGCCAGCTAGAGTGTAGCCCTCCCCTCGGAGCCCCTCAAAGGGCCCGAGCGTGCCAGCCC
>CANGGC010000477.1 GCA_947453125.1 Planctomycetaceae bacterium
AAGAACCACCTCGCCACCTCCTGCCCGGCCCCGATCTCGGCGAACGTCCCGTAAATCTGCCGGTCGATGTTGATGGCCAGGGCACGCTGGGCGATCGGGTCGGCGGCGTCGCTCATCGGATTCCTCCGGGGATGGCTGTCTGTGGTGGGAACGAGCGGTCAGCCGTCCGCCTCCGGTCGACCGTTCGTTTCTCGATTGTGCGCTCGCCAACGCATTCCGCCCACCTTTGACGCCAGATCGGCCGATTGACGCCCGATCTTGCCCCCGGCGCCATGCCGTCTGATTGGCAGCCCGGCACGACGCGGTACATTGAAAGGATCTTCGACGAGGATGGCCGGATCCGGAGGACCTTTGCCGTGGATTCCCCAGCGAGCAACCAGCCTGCCCCGACAGCCGGGGCCTTCTTCGAGAGCTTTGATGGCTGGGCCCAACTGCTCAAGGCCCACGCCGCCCCGGTGGCCGGGGACACGGGCCCCGCTCCAGTCACCGCCGACGGGGTTGCCTTGGCGATGGCCGAAGCAGCCTCCCCGTCTGCAGGCCCGGCGGCCGATGTCGAGGCGTTGGTTTGGCGCCCCGGCAGGCGCCCTCCGATGGCCCTCCTCCATGTCGTCGACGATGGCCGCGACAGCGGGGAGACAATCCGGCTCCGCGACGACACGCTCGTCGTCGGGCGGCAGACTGGCAGCGTGAGTATCCCGCACGACCCGTTCCTCGGAGTCGACCACGCTCGGCTCGACCGGCTGCCGGGGGGCGGCTGGCTCCTCACCGATCTGGGCAGCGCCGACGGCACCTGGGTGCGCGTGATGACCGCCAAGCTCCGCCCGGGCACGAGCTTCCAGATCGGGGGCACGCGACGGGTCTTCCGCAAGGGGGCCGACGGCGTGGTGGAGTTCGCTCCGGCCGGCCGCGACGATGGCGCCGCTTCCCTCCCCTGCCCTCCACCGCCGTTCCTCATCGGACGGGCCGACGCGCTCCCGGGCCCCGCGGAGCCTGAACTGCCGACGGTGCTTCTCGACGACCCGTTCGTGAGCCCGATCCACGCCGAGGTGATCGCCGGCCGCAGCGCGTGGCGGATCGTGAATCGTGGCCTCAACGGCCTCTGGGTGCGGATCGAGGCGCCGGTCCGGCTCGATGCCGCCGCCCAGTTCCAGTGCGGTGACCAGCGATTCGTCCTCGAGCCCTTGGCCGCCGACCGCTGAAACCCGGGCCCATCTCCGGCCCGAGGGCGATGGAGCCGCGACCGAAGGGCTCATCGCCCGGCAGGCGGTCCGCGGAGCCAGTCGGGCATCCTCTGTACCCGTCCGTCCCGGTCGACACACACCACGACCGTCGAACCGCTGGCGATGATCGTGGTGTCTCGGATCACTTCGTAGCCGTGACGCAGGCTCGCCCCCCCCACCTTCTCGATCCAGGTGCGGATCGTGAGGAGATCGTCGTAATCGGCCGGTGCCTTGTAGGAACAGGTCGCCTCGGAGACGACGAGAATCACCCCGGCGTCCTCCAGTTCTCGGTAGGTGATGCCACTGGCTCGGAGCATCTCCGTGCGGGCCACCTCGAAGTAATTGAGGTAATTGGCGTGGTGGACGCGACGCTGGCCGTCGGTCTCCTGATACCGAACCCTCACCGTAATCTCGTGCGTGGGCATGGCAGTCATCGTCGTCCTCGTGGTCGCTGTCTCTCTTGGCATGGAATCGTTGACCGGCGTGCCCGGAAGACTCTATTCTCTTTCATCAAGAGCCGGGCAGGGAGCCTGCTGCCGGCCAAAGCCACCAGAGGAGTGCTGCAACCGTGAGCATCGGCGACTCGGGCGAGGGCTCTGGGATCGGCTCTGGGATCGGATTCGCCACGGCACGCGGGCGAAATTGGCCGACGCTGCGGCAATTCACCGTCTTTCTCGAGAATCGGGTCGGTCAGTTGCTCGAGGTGGTGCGCCGCTTCGACGGATCGAGGGTGAGAATCGTCGCCCTCTCGATCAGCGATTCTGGCGAGTGTGCCTTCGTTCGCTTCCTCGTCAGCCACCCCGAACAGGGGCGGGAGATCCTCGAGCGGGCGGGGCTGGCGATCATCGAGAGCGATCTGATCGGGGTCGAACTCCCCGACCACCCCCAGCCGCTCCTCCAGGTCTGCACGGCCCTGCTCCAGGCCGAAGTGAACATCATCCAGGCCTATCCGATCCTGGTCCGCCCGCGCGGGCGACCGGCGGTCGCCCTGATGGTCGACAACACCGAGATGGGGCTCGAGACCCTCGGCAAACGCGGCTTCGCGATGATCACCGAGGGGGATCTCGACGAGGATGACTGACGCCGGCGACGCTCCGTCGTCGTGCTGCGCACCGGGCCCTTGTCACTCGAACATGCCGTCGGGAAGCCCCTCGACCTGCCGCACGACCACTTTCTGGATCGAATCCCAGGCCACGGCGGTGAGCGTCACTGATCCGTCGGCAGCCTGACTGGCAAACAGGCCGTGGCTCCCCTGCGACCAGGCCGGCTCGTACCACTCCGGGAGGATCACGCTTCCGCCCACGAGATGGAGCTCCACGATCCCACCGTGATCCCGCTCCGCCCACAGCCGGGCCACGAGAATGGCCATCGGGTTGGCAATCAGCGCCCCCTTGGCGACTTGAGCGTTCCCTCCATCCCCAGGGCCGTCCTGCTGGTCCCCGTCGCCGCGGGCTGCCGCGGCCTGGACGTTCTGGAGAGCCTGGGAGCCGGGATTGAGCGGCGGCACTGCCGCTCCGAGGGGAGGGGCAAGCGGCGCCGAAGTGGCGGTCGCCCCTCCCAACGCCGGCGGCCAGGCGGGGGGCGCCTGGAGGGTGATCGTCCCGTCTTCCCCCCCGTGGGGATCCCCCCCGGCCGCAAACACGTCGGCCTGAGCTACCGGCGGGCGTCCAGTGGGAGGGGCTGGCGGCGCGGCGATGGCCACCGAAGATGGCGGGATCACCACCGCCGTCCCACACTTCGAACAAGCGCCCCGCTTTCCTGCGAGCTTGGCGGGGACGCTAATCCGGTGGCCGTTGGGGCACGAAAACGTGATGGTGGCAGCGGAGGAGCGGGAACCGTCCACCTGGGATGTCTGGGGGGACGTCTGAGCGGACTTCGGATCGGCCACGGGACGCTCGCCTTCTGCACCGGCCGTCCCGGGCAGGCTGTGGATGCCATGTTCCGCCGCCGGGCGACCGCTGGAACATTCTACCACCCACCGTCGCGGCAGCGCATGACTTGACGGCGGACCGGCAGCCTCTGACACTTCCCCGCGGGTCGTTGGCCATCCCCCCTTGCCGTGGTCTGAGCCGGGGCGGGGCGATGGTCGATCTTTGGGTGTCCGGGCCGACACGTCTTCG
>CANGGC010000478.1 GCA_947453125.1 Planctomycetaceae bacterium
CCACGGCCGCGAGGATGAGGAGCGGCTGGTTGGCGAGCGCCTCGCGAAACACCTGCGCGGTGCCAGAGAAACTGCCGCGGACGGTGGCGGGCATGCCGAGCTCCGCCGCCTTCGCCTCGACCGCCTCGACCGCAGCCCCGAGCGAGACGCCGGGAGCGAGGTTGAACGACACGGTCGCGGAGGGAAACTGCGCGGTGTGATTGACCATCAGCGGCGCGTTGCCGGTGGTATGTGTCGCCAACGACTCGAGCGGCACCTGCAGACCGTTCGCGCCGGTGACGTGGAGGCTTCGCAGCGAGTCCGGCCCCTGCAGAAAACCAGATTCGAGCCCCATCACCACCCGATACTGACCGAGCGGCCGGTACATCACCGACACCTGCCGCTGGCCGAAGGCGTCGTAGAGGGCGTCGTCGATCTGCCGGGGCGAAATGCCGAACCGGGCCGCGGCGTCGCGGTCGATCGTCAGCCCAGCCTGGAGCCCGCGGTTTTGCTGGTCGGAGCGGATGTCGGCCAGCTCCGGCATCGCGCGCATCGCCCGCACGAGCTTCGGCCCCCATTCATTGAGATCGACGAGGTTGTCGCCGCGGAGCGTGAACTGATACTGGGAGCTGCTCGGTCGCCCACCGATCCGCAGGTCCTGCACCGGCTGCATGATCATCGTCGCGCCGGTGAGCTGCGAGAGCTTCCCTCGCAGCCGGCCGATCACCTGATCGGCCCCCATTCCGTCGCGTTCCTCCTTGGGAACGAGGCTGATGAACATCCGCGCCGCGTTCGGGCTCCCCCCGGCGGCCCCGCCGGTCGACCCGGTGATCCCGGCGACCGCCGGATCCTCCTTCACCGCAAGCGAGAACTTCGTCAAGAGCCCGCTCATCGTCTGGAAGGAGGTGTCCTGATCGGCGTCGAGCGTGCCCGTGATCCGGCCGGTGTCCTGCTGGGGGAAAAATCCCTTCGGCACGATCACATACATCCACACCGTCAGCCCCATCGTTGCCAGGTTCACCGCCATCGTGATCCGCGGATGTCGCATGACGACGGAGAGGAGTCTTCCATACGCCCAGGTGACGCCGTCGAGGAAGCGCTCAGTCAACCGGCTGACGAGCCCATGCCGCGCAGCCCCTGCGGGGCGCAGCAGCCAGGCACACATCATCGGCGTGAGGGTGAGCGATACGACCATCGAGACGAGGATCGCCACCGAAAGGGTCACGGCGAACTCGCGGAACAACCTTCCCACGATCCCGCCCATGAGGAGGATGGGGATGAACACCGCGACGAGCGAGATGCTGATCGACAGCACCGTGAAGCCGATCTCCCGCGCCCCGAGGAACGCCGCCGCCATCGGGCTCATCCCCTCCTCGCGATGCCGGGAAATGTTCTCGAGGACGACGATCGCGTCGACGACGACGAAACCAGTCGCGATCGTGAGGGCCATCAGCGAGAGGTTGTCGAGGCTGTAGCCGAGGGCGTACATCGCCGAGAACGTGCTCACCAGCGACACCGGCACGACGACAGTCGGGATGAGCGTCGCCCGCCAGTCGCGCAGGAACACGAACACCACCGCCACGACGAGCACCACCGAGAGGAGGAGCGTGTGCTGGACATCGACGATGCTCGCGCGGATCGTCGCCGTCCGGTCCATGGCAAGGTCGAGACGCATCCCGGCGGGGATCTGTGCTCGGAGCTGCGGAAGGATGGACAGGACGTTGTCGACGGTGCGGATGATGTTGGCATTGGGCTGCCGGTAGACGATCAGCATGATCGTCGGCTGCCCGTTGTAGACCCCGGCGACGCGGACATCCTCGACGGAGTCGAGAACCGTCGCCACGTCGCCGAGCCGGATCGGCGCGCCGCGCCGCCAGGCGACGATCAGCTGCCGGTATTCCGCCGCGGTGAATAACTGGTCGGTAGTCGCGATCGACCAGGTGGTGATTCCATCGTCGACGGCGCCCTTGGGGCGGTTGGTGTTCGCTTGCTGCAGGCAGCTACGAATGTCGTCGAGGCCGAGGTCGAAGCGTTCGAGGACCATCGGGTTGACGGCAACGCGGACGGCCGGCGGCGAGCCACCACTGACGACCACCTGCCCCACGCCCTGGACCTGCGAGAGCTTCTGTTGGAGGAGCGTGCTCGCCACATCCTGGAGACGGGGCTTGTCATGGAGATCCGACGTCATCGCCAGGATGAGAATCGGGGCATCGGCGGGATTGACCTTGCGGAGGTCTGGATTGCGGGGGAGGTTTGCCGGGAGACGGCCGCGGGCCGCATTGATCGCCGCCTGGACATCGCGAGTGGCGGCGTCGATGTTCCGATCGAGTTCGAACTGGAGGGTGATTGAGGTCTGCCCGAGGGTGCTCTGCGACGTCATCTCAGTGACGCCGGCGATGAGGCCGAATTGACGCTCGAGCGGCGTGGCGACCGCCGAAGCCATCGTCTCCGCGCTCGCCCCCGGAAGCCCCGCACCGACGTTGATCGTCGGATACTCCACCTGCGGCAGCGGCGACACCGGGAGCAGAAAGTAGCAGATCGCCCCCACGAGCGTGATCGCCACCGCCAACAGCGACGTCCCTACTGACCGGCGGATGAACCATGCCGAGATGTTCATGGCACGCGCTCCCGCCCTGCCGTCGTGCCTTCCGCACGCTCCTCACCGTCCCGGTCGACCTGGCCGACCGGGCCGACCGGGCCGCGTGCCCATCGCCCCACGGCGTCGAACCAGAGATAGATCACGGGCGTCGTGTAGAGCGTGAGAAGCTGGCTGACGAGGAGGCCGCCGATGATCGTGACTGCCAAGGGGCGCCGCAGCTCCGATCCGACACCGGTGCCCATCGCCAGCGGCACCGCCCCGAGGAGCGCGGCTAGCGTCGTCATCATGATCGGCCGGAAGCGGAGGAGACAGGCCTGTTCGATCGCCTCGCGGGGCGTCACACGGCGCCCCCCGATCCCGCGCCTTTCCGCCTCCATGGCGAAGTCGATCATCATGATCGCGTTCTTCTTGACGATCCCGATCAGCAGAATGATCCCGATCAGCGCGATGACGCTGAGATCCGTCCGGCACACGAGCAGGGCGACAAGCGCTCCCACCCCGGCACTGGGAAGCGTGGAGAGGATCGTGATCGGATGGACGATGCTCTCGTAGAGAACTCCGAGAACGATGTAGACGGTGACGATCGCGGCGAGGATCAGCCACCCCTGATTGGCCAGTGACGCCCGGAAGGCGGCAGCCGTCCCCTGGAACGCGGTTTGGATCCCGGCCGGCATCCCCAGGTCGCGGCGGGCCGCGTCAATGACGTCGACGGCTCCGCCAAGGGCTACCCCTGGCGCCAGATTGAACGACACCGTCACCAC
>CANGGC010000479.1 GCA_947453125.1 Planctomycetaceae bacterium
CGAAGTGGAATTACGGTCTCCAGGCGGAGAGCGCCCACAAGGACTTTCGCGTCAAGGTGGGGGGCCGGATCCAGATGGACAACACGGCCTTCTCGCGCGACGACAATGTCGCCCAGGCACCGAGTAATGGTGGTCTCAATCAGCAGCTCAAGAACGCCACCGATTTCCGCCGGGCACGTCTGCGGGTCGATGGCCGGATGTACGAGCTCTACGACTTCGTCGGCGAGTACGACTTCTCGAATCAGCTCAACGCCAACGCCTCCACCATTCCGTCCGAGACCGTCCTCGGCAACTACGCGGCGATCACGGAAAACTGGCTGCAGATCCGCGAGTTGCCGGGAGTCGGCATCATCCGCGCCGGCAACCAGAAGGACCCGTTCGGCTTCGAGCACATGACGAGCAGCCGCTGGCTCAACTTCATGGAGCGATCCTACGCCCAGGATCTCTACGAGGGCCCCTTCAACAACGGATTCATTCCTGGCGTCCGCCTCCTCAACACCTCCGACGATCAGCGGGCCACCTGGTCGGTGGGGGCATTCAAGAACACGACGAATCCGTTCGGTTTTGCCAATACCTCCTCGGCGAACATGGCGGTCGGCCGGATCACCTGGCTCCCCTGGTACGAGGACGAGGGGAAAAAGCTCCTCCACCTCGGGGTCGCCGGCCGCACGATGCAGACCAACAACGATCAGGTCCGCTTCCGGGCCCGTGGCGACCTCCGCAATGGCCCCCCAGGTCCCCTCAACTCCATCTACATCGACTCCGGTCTCCTCAATGCCCCCTGGGAGAACCAACTCGGCCTGGAACTGGTCGGGAACAACGGCCCGTGGTCTTTCCAGTCGGAGTATTTCGGCTGCTGGCTCTACAATACGACGTCGAACAAGGGCGCGTTCACGGGGTCGCCCTTGACCAATCCCAACTACGGCACGGCTGGTCTCCAGCCCTTCGGCACGCCGGTGGGAACCTACTTCACGAACTCCGGCTACGCCGAGGTGCTCTACTTCGTCACCGGCGAATCGCGGGCCTACGACCGGCTCGAGGCCCGCTTCGATCGGCCGATCCCGCGCAACAACTTCTACGTCGTCCGCGATCCCACCGGCCGGTTGCGATCGAGCGAGGGTGCCGTTCAGGTGGGGGCGCGATACCAGTACGCCTGCCTCTCTGATTCACAGATCAAGGGCGGCACGCTCAACGCGCTGACGCTCGGCGTGAACTGGATGTTCAACCCCAACTCGCGTCTCTACTTCAATTACGACTTCGCCTACCGCGACTTCACGAACAACTTCAACAACAACGCCAGCGGTTGGATCACCGGCTTCGGCACCCGTCTGGCCTTCGACTTCTGACCCTGCTCCCGGCCGACCACCTGAAGCGAAGGAGTTTCTCGACATGCATCTCTACGCTGCTCCTCTGTCGCTAGCGATCCTCGTGGCGGCTGCTGGCCTCTTGACCGCGGCCCCGCCGCCGGAGGACCTTCCCGCCCGACCGCGCAACGGCCAGAACGTCGCTCCCGTCCGCGATCCGGCTGTTCCATCTCCCGGCGTCGGCAAGCAGCCAGCCTCCGACGCGAAGCCCGACGGTGGCACCGCCGCCACACCAGCAGAGGGTCCCACCACCAAGTCCACGTCAACCGCTCCGGCGAAGGAAGGGGCCGGGGCGGCGGAGAAGGGGGGGACCGACGCAGCGGCCAAGGGAAAGGGCTGCGGAAAGCCCAGCTGCACCTCATGCATCCCCCAGGTGGCCACCTGCAAGGCGAAGTGGGACGACAAGAAGACGAAAAAGGCGACGTTCACCCAGAAGTGCGACTTCGAGTGCACCAGGCCGTGGGAGCCCTACCATCAGGGCAACTGCTGCGAGGAGAAGACCACTCCCTGCGGCGACGTGCACATGAAGAAAAAGCTTTTCAAGACGGAGGAGGAGAAGGTGGAGCGGGTGCTCAAGTACGAGGTGGTGATGAAGCCGGCCGCTCCGTGCTGTGAGCCGGAGCCAACGTGCCGCTGCCTCGGCTGTCGCTGCCTCGGCTCGGCGTTCGAACGGGTGTTCTCCTGGTGTCACTGAGAGCCCGAGCCGTTCTCGTCATTCCTCATTTCCCCTCATTTCCCTCAGCCTCCACGCATCCCCCCCAGCCTGCCGATTCCGGAGTGTCATCGCGTCAGGCATCTCCGCAGCATCCTGCCTGACGCTCACTTCTGAACCGGTCGCTCCCCTGATTTCCCCGACCCTGACGATTCCTCCTGGGATACCACCCATGAGGTTTGTCGCGACGTGGAAGACCCTGCCGGGGACGCCAGAGATCAGCCCTTCCGCCCCCCTCGGGGGTCCGGACCGCGCCCTCGATCGATCCGCTCCAGGCTGCCCTCCGCCGTGGCAGCCTTCCTCCTCGGCGCCATAGCTCTGGCCGGCGCCTCGGCCACCGCCGACGAAAGAGCCGTGAGCGGTGGCCGACGCCCTTTTGGAATCCCTGGCGTCGCCGAGGGGATGGTCGAATCCCTTCCGCCCCCTCCCAGCGAAGGCCCCGCTCCGATCCCGTCGACGACGCCGATCAGGGAGGGAAGTCGAGACGAGAGCGCCCCGGTGCGATTCGGGGACGACACGCTCCGTGGGGACGAGCCGGCAACGGCCATGGTCCGCATCGGCGGCCTCGTCCAGCTCGATGACACCGCCTATGCAGCCAGCGCAGGCCCGCTGCAGCCGATCGATCGAGCCGGGCTCGCCCCGCCGCTCTCCGACGCCGTCAACTTCCGTCGCGCCCGCCTCCGCGTCGATGGACGGCGGGGGGATCAATTCGATTGGGCCGCCGAATACGACTTCGTCAACCAGATCAACGCCAACAACCAGATCGATCCCCTCTGGCCCAGCCAGGGTCCATACCCCGCGGTCACCGACCTGTGGTTGCGGATGAGTGACGTGCCCTTTCTTGGCGCTCTCCGCGCCGGCAATCAAAAGGATCCGTTCGGCTACGAACATCTCTCCAGCTGCCGTTACCTCAACTTCATGGAGCGGTCGTTCTGCCAGGATGCCTTCGTCGGCCCCTTCAACGACGGATTTGTCCCTGGGATCTCGGCGCGCAACGGCACTGCCGACGGACTCCTCGGCTGGGAGGCCGGCGAGTTCGTCAACACCGCCGCCCCGTTCGGCTTCTCTGACTTCGCGGGGGGAAGCATGACATCCGGCCGGGTCGTCTGGGTGCCGACCTACGAGGACGATGGCCGCAGGCTCCTTCACATCGGCCTGGCCGGCCGGACGATGCAGCCCCGCAACGGCCTCGTCCGCTTCCGCAGCCGTGGCGGCCTGTGGAACGGTCCACCGGGCCCCGACAACGCCATCTATGCCGA
>CANGGC010000480.1 GCA_947453125.1 Planctomycetaceae bacterium
GACGATCTCTGGTACCGCAACCCCAAGCCGGGCGTGCAATTGCCGATCACCGTCAATCTCGGCGTGGTGAACTCAACCGTCGACGGTGGACTTTACGGCACGCTCCTCGGCATGCTCGCCGGCCGCGGAATGCGGATGTCGGAGATCATCGCCGACCCACGGCTGTCGTCCTCGACCGACATCGAGATCGCCAAGGCCGTCGATGCAGGGGTCGGGATGCAGTTGTTCGAGGTTTCGTCCGGACCATCACTCGAAATCGACCGCACCGTCGCGGCGACGCGGATCGTCATGCCGTCGGCCTTTAACCGGGCGATTCTGGCCGGGGAGATGTTCGGTGGTCGTGGCGTTCCGCTGGCCAGTGCCACGAGTGGATCAGCGATCACGATCGGGGATCTCGACGCCGCGATTCTCAACACCTGGCTCGAGGGAGGCTCCGACGACCTCGCGGCGGGAGTCGACGCGCTGATGACCAAGCACGAGCGCGTGATCAACCACGAGGGGAAACCGATCACCGATCCTGCTGAACGGCGCAGCCGGCTCGCCTCGGCCTGCGAGGGCTTCCGCGGCAACGTCCTCCCGATCCTCGAGGAGCAGGGAATCGTCATCCGCGAGGGCTGACACCCCCAGACTCCCCAGACTCGCTGTTCATCCCCGCCGGCCCCGCATCCGGCTGCGGATACCCCGCAGATTCGGCAGCCTGCCGGTCGCTGGGATGTTCGATCGCGATTCTCATGCCCTGCGTGGAGTGTGCCGAATAGACCGGAGACTCGGGTCGTTCCGGATCCACCGATCGCGACGGACTTTCGATGCGCACACCCTCTTCCGTGACACGCGGCACACTCCCGGGGGGCTTTTTCCTCTCGATGATGGCGTGCCTTTGCCTCCACGCCATCCAGGCGGCAGGCGCGGCCCCGGAAGGTGGACTCGAACTCCACGGCGACGTCCCACCGGTGCCAGCCGACATCGAGCCGGCCGACATCGAGCCGGCCGCCGAGGCGCCCCCGCCCCGAACTCAGCGCGGCGTCGAGTCCCCAACCGAAGTCTTCTCGGGCCCGTTGGTCGGCGCCGCCACCGATCCCCAGCGCTATTTCGTCTTCGACGCCCTGGCCATGCAGCGCAACAACGCCCTCAAGGATGGCCCGCTGATCGTGGAGAACGTGACTCCCCAGTTCACGGCCCTGCAGACGAACATGCTGCAGAGCACGGTGGCCCCCGGCGTCCGCCTCCTCTACGGCGATTATGGCTGCGACGGCATCGGCTGGGAAACAGGCTATCTCGGCCTCTGGAACATGTACTCACGGGCCCGCATGGAGAGCCCCAACGCCCTCCTTCAGGCCCCGGGTGCGCTCGGCTTCGCATCCCCGGCCCTCCGCAACGGCACCCAAGGGGATTTCACCGGGATCACCTCGCTGCAGTCGGCCGATGCAAACATCGTCTTTCATCAGTTCGACGGTGGCTGGAATCCGCGGTCTCCACGCCCCTCACAGCGGGTGAACTGGTACGACGGGGGCCACCTCGACTGGATCACCGGCTTCCGCTGGGCAGGGCTCGACGACGTCGGCGTCCTCGGGTTCACGCCGGCCGGAGGGGCAGCAGCCAACACGTACACAGCCCACACCTCATCAAACCTGTTCGCCGGTCAGGTCGGCGTCCGCGGGAGGATGGAGTTCCAGGAGTGGGCCCTCGAGAGTTGGATCAAGGTCGGCCTCGCCGGGACGTCGCTTTCCCAGACCCAGTCGTTCCAGGATCAGCTCGCTCCGCTCGATCCCTATCGCCCCACTGGATCGTCGTGGAAGGGGGGCGTTGGCATGATCGCCGATGCCAACCTGTCGGGCATCTGGCGGATCGACGACACGTGGGGATTCCGGTTCGGCTACAACCTTCTCTGGCTCACCGGGGTGGCGCTCGCCCCCGATCAATACAACTTCTCGGCGAGCACTTCCCCGGCGACGGCGATCGACAACACCGGCAGCATGCTCCTGTCGGGTGCCAATGCGGGCCTCGAAGCCCGCTGGTAGCGGGCCTTCGTCGCGACAGGGCCGTTCAGAGCACCATCGGGCCAGGTCCGCGAAGCAGCCCGCCGATCAGGTTGTTGAGAGCAATTCGACGTCGAACACCAGCGTGGCATCTCCCGGAATCTTCGGCGGGCTGCCGGCAGCCCCGTAGCCAAGGTTCGCCGGGATGACAAACTGCCGACGACCACCAACCTTCATCGTCGAGAGCCCCTCAGTCCAACCGGCGATCACCTGATTGAGGCCGAACGAGACACCGCTGTTGCTGTCAAACTTGGTGCCGTCGAGGAGCCAGCCGGTGTAGTTCACCGTGACATTCGCGGTCGAGGAGGAGGGGCTCGCTCCAGTGCCGGCGACCAGTTCGCGGTAGCGCAGCCCGCTTGCCGTCATCACCATGCTGGCGTAGGGCAGGGCAACCGACGCTGCCGAGGTCATCGGCGATCCTGAAACGGCTGTGTTCTCTGCAGATTTGGCCCAGACTTTCTTGACCACATCATAGTTGTAGACCCGCGCCGTCCCTACGTGAAGCCGATCCTGATCGGCGATGACCTGATCGACAAGCCCGTCGCCATCAGTATCGGTAGCCGCGATCAACACCCCCACGGGCTTCGAAGTCAGGTCGCCAAAGACAGCGATCTCGGAAAGCGGCGTCGTGGCGGCGCCCACCCTTCCATCAATGACCTCGATCTTCGACTGTCCACCACCATGCGGCGCGATGAAAAGATCGGCCACCGCATCGGCATTGAACCGTCCAGCCACGATATTCACCCCCCCCTTGAACGGCGCGGGAAACGGCGAAACGGTCTTTACCACCTTCTCGACGGTGCCGGAAAGATCGAGCAGCTGCACCACAGCCGCGACGCCAGGCCCGCTTCCCACGACGAGTTCATCCCGTCCATCGACTTTCGTGGCGTCGGTGGTGACGCCGGAGGCGAACGTGCCGAAATCCGCCGCGGCGAGCCTGACCCCGGCGATCGAACCGGCAATCGACGGCGTGAACGACCGGTAGAGGGCCCACGGCTGGCTCGGTTTGAGCGTCGAGGTGTAGACCTTCACCTCTCCCTTCCCGATGTCCTTGGAGAACGCGACATCGTCGGTGCCGTTGCCATCAAAATCCCCGACGGCAACGTGCAAACCGCTGCGGTATGCCGCACCGAACGGCTGGAGCGTGTACTTGAAATCCTTGACGAGCGTCACCTTGCCGGCATCGTCGATCTGCTGAACGTACACGACCGCTTCCCCGGTCCGACCGTACCCGGGAACCGCGATGACCTCAGCCTTGCCATCGGCATCGAGATCGCCCAACA
>CANGGC010000481.1 GCA_947453125.1 Planctomycetaceae bacterium
CGGGAGAAGGAGATCGGCGGCCGACCGCCCCTTACAGTTTTGCGGGCCACCTGACTGGCCCGATTCAGCCCGCCACTGCGTCCTATGTGCCAAGGCAGCCAGCGAATCGACCCCGGGCTGGGCACGGAGGATCACGCTGCCGCCACTGCCACCATCCCCGCCGTCAGGCCCGCCGCGGGGAATATATTTCTCCCGACGGAAGCTCGAGCTGCCACGCCCGCCATCGCCGGCCGCTATCTCAAGATGGACGCGGTCAACGAACACGGTCTCGCCTGCCCCTCACGGGCTTGGGGGGAAGGAAAGGATCGATCAAGCCTGAACGTTGACCCGACGCCCCTCGCGGTCGAAGGCGACCACGCCGTCGACGAGGGCGAAGAGGGTGTAGTCCGACCCCATCCCCACGTTGTTGCCGGGATGGAACTTCGTTCCCACCTGGCGGACGAGGATGTTGCCCGCACGAACCAGTTGACCGCCGAACTTCTTCACGCCGCGCATCTGGGCGTTGGAGTCACGACCGTTACGACTTGACCCCTGACCTTTTTTGTGTGCCATGGCAATCGACCTCGGAGCGGGTACTGCGGAAGGGAATCGGGAAGGAACCGGACCGGGCAGGCGGGCCCTACCAGCACCAGGCCCCCCCTCGAGAGAAGGAGAATTGCCTGAAAACGCTTCGGTTCCAGATCACTGTTCGTACCGGAAAACCCAGGCGTGGTCAACGCCCTCGCGGACGGCCGTGGCGGCGGCGAGGAGTGCGGGGCCCTCGGCCCCCAAAAGCCCGGTCACCATCCGGGCCCGCTTTCCGGCGTCAGCCTCGGCCCCGAAGACCGTCAGCATCGTGTCGTAGGCGGTCAGTGCCCCCCCTGTCAGGACGGGGCGGCGGTCGAAGTCCATGTCGTCGAGTACCGCTCTGGCCCGGGCCAGGTCGAGCTCATGGATGAGGGCATCCAAACGTGGGGCGGCGGTGCCGAACAAAGCCACCGAGGCCGACCGGCGCGTCGCGGCAGGGGTCGTCGCCTCGAGGGCAGAAAGCACCTTCACGAGCGATTCCAGCGGCCTGACAGCGACATCCTCCTCCGAAAGTCCACAGCGATCGAGCATGCCGCGCCGGAGGGCGGCCCGCTCGTCGTCAAGCGGCGCCGACAACCCGCGAACGAGATCCTCGAACCATTCCTGACCCACTTGGCCGAACAGGGCTCCGATCGCCGCCGGACGGGCTGCGGGGGGCTGGAGGCGGGCGAGTGCACTGACGACCTTTGCAAGCGGCACGAGGCTCGGCGGAGCATCGCGATCGACCGCACCGGCAGCCTTCACGGCAGCCGGTGGATCGAGGATCTCCTCCCACGTGAGCCCCAGTTGCTCGAGCCCCTCCCGGGGAGCCGAGGCGGTCAGTCGCCCGCGCCCCAGGGCTTCGAGCACCCGGTTGCCGATCGTCCGTCGCTCGTACATGCCGGCATGCCCAACGCTCATCTCCTCGCTCAGGCTGGTGGAATCGTCGCCGGGGCGCCAGAAGTCGAGCCGCAGACTCTCCAGCGCGTGCTCCTCGCCGGCCACCGGTACCGAGTCGGCCGCGAACGTGGCATCGGCCCGCGTCCGCCAGCGGATGGCGTTGGTGAGACCACGGATGTAGATCGAGAAGTAATCGATCCGCGGATCGACATCTTCCCACACGGCCACCCCCCAACGCTCCTCGCCGGGGGCGAGGTCGCGCTCCGTCATCCGGGCGCTGTCATGGAGATCGATGCGGGTGTCCTCGCGTTCGCGGATCGCGGCCACCGCGGCCGGCATGACTCGATCGAGATAGGCGCGGTAGGCCAAGGACCCCTCTTGCTTGGAGAGCCCCTCGACACTTTCGAGAACGAAGTGGGGGAGGAAACTCACCGGCTTTTTCACCGTCTCGCTGCGGAGCCGGGTTGCGTCCCCTTCCGCCATGACGATCCGACGGGCGCCGGTGTTCTTCACCCGATAAAGGAGATACCACACGCGTTTCCGCTGCATGCGGAACTCGCGGCTCGGGACATCGACGTCGATCTGCCGCGGAGGCTTGAAGGAGAACTCCAGACACCAGATGTCGCGAGGGAAGTCGCGGTTACGCCCCTGCTCGACAAGGGTGGCCCCGAGCGGCGACTGCTTCGGCTCCCAGGCAAGATCGATGAGCCCCTCGGTGATCTCGGGGAGATCGGCGCGGAGGAGGGCATCGTCGCCAGACCGGTCGGCCGGGATGACGGTGAGCACTCCGGGCGCCAGCCGGCGGAAACCGGTCGGCTCCAACGCAGAGGCTGGCAGGCTCGCGGCGACGGCCGAGGCGACCGCGATCAGAGCCGCGATCCCGATTCGGCGCGAGGCCCGCCGGCGCTCCTTGGCCACCACCTTGGTGGTGGTGGGGCGTCTCACGGCGCGCAAGGGCCCGGAGGTGATCGTTGTGAGCGTGTCATCCGCTGCCGGCGGCAGGCTAGCCATGTGTCGAGTTCCCCTGTTCCTTGATTATCCCCCAGAAGATACGGAAACCCTGACTTTTCCGACGAAAACAAGGACAACCGGCCCAATCGACACACCTTTCCTTGCTTTCCCATACACCCCAGATCATCATGCCGGAGATCCGGGGCGGCTGTCCAGAAACTGGCCTCCCCTGCAATCACCTGCCGAAAGACACTTCGGATGCGACGCTGCCGGCCCCTTGGGGGAATTTTTGCAGCGCACGATGCCTGAGGGCTGTTGCACGATGCCCGTCACCGATCCCCTCGCTTCAGCCACCACGCCCGAAGGCGTCGATGCCCTCGGCCCGATGTTCCTTTCGGCCGAGGATTTCGACGCCACCGGGATTCTTGCCGGCGTCGAACCGTGTGCCTCGAATTACTGGTGGATCCCCGAACTCCACCGGGGCGCCCCCGACATGACGACGGTGGACGTCGAACTGACTGGGCCGCGTTTCGAGGACGGAACGGGCCAGCGAGCGGTCACCGACCCGACGCCCGTCCCCGCCCGCCATCACGCGGCGCGGCGGACTTCCCGGCGGTCTACGGCGGCCTGAATCACTTCGCCAGCCAGCGCTGCGTAATCTTCGGCGCCATGCGAATCGGGGGCGTATTCGAAGATCGACTGGCCGAAGCTCGGCGCTTCGGCAAGACGGATGTTGCGGCGGATTCTCGTGCGGAACACCCGTGCATTGGCCCACGCCGGATGCCGATCGCGCCCCGATTCGAAAAACCCCTCGACATCGCGGGCCACCTCATTGGCAAGCCTGGTGGCCGATTCGTACATGCAGAGCACGACGCCCAGGAGCCGAAGCCGTGGATTGACCCGATCAGCCACGAGTTCCA
>CANGGC010000482.1 GCA_947453125.1 Planctomycetaceae bacterium
CGGCCGCTACCGCCGGATGGTCGTTCAGCAGGCCACGCTCGACGGCATCCTCTCCTGGCCCGAGGTCGCGTCTGGGGCGGGCGGCGACGCACGCTCGGCCGCGGAGCTCCGCCTCGAATCGGCCGCCGTCCTCGCCGGCGTCATGCTCATGGCGTCGGGGCTCTCCGGCCACGGCCCTGGCGCCCACCAGGCTGCCGCGCCGCTCTCCGAGCTCCTCCCCCGGATCGCCGGCTACCGGGATGAGTTCTATCGGTGGATGCTCACCCGCCTCGAGCCCGATCATCGCCGCCGGCTCGAGGTCGAGGTGGAGCGGCTCCGCCAGCCCTTCGGCGGCGTCCGCCGCCATATCAATGCCCTCCTTGCCGGCCGCCGCGCCCGGCAGGTGGAGGCCGTAGCATTGGCGGGCGTCTTCGCCCGGCTGGGGCGATCTGAGGGGGCCGAGCGGATGGCGGCGCTCGTGCCGGCCGCCTCGTCGCGGATGTTCGCCCGGATCACGAGCCGGGTTGTCGCTGCCCAAGCGGCCGTGCGTCGGGGAGGGGCCGCCGGTGGCGCTGCCCAGGCCCTCGATGATCTCGACGAGGCGACCGATCTCCTCTTCCGCGCCGTCGGCTGCGGCGCCGCGGTCGATCCCTGGAACATCCTCGGCCTCTCGGGGCAGTTTCCGCTTCATGAGCCGGGAGGGGAGAGCCTCCCCGATCCGCGCGTCGACGATCTTGTCTCGACGGTCGGCTCGATCCTCGATGGCTATGCTGCCGCCTGGCGGGCCGCGAGTGTCGACGGCCCCGCGCCACTCGCCGCCCGCGCCGGCGCCGCCTGTGAGCGCCTCGCCGCCTGGTGGGATCGCCATGCCACCACCACCGTCAGCGGCGTCCCCCATCTCTCCGGCCGCGAGATGCTCGTCTCCTCGCGCGAGGTGATCGGCGCCCTCGGCCGCCGCCGCGAAACGGCCCCCTCACCGCCCCCGGCCGGCTTCTGGCGCACCGAAGTCGCCGAGTTCTCTTCGCCGCGGAGCCACGCCCACGCCGCCGAGGCGCTCCTCCGCGAAGGGGATCTCGATGGCGCGATGGGGCTGCTCGTCCACTGGGCCTCGCTCCTGGAAGGGGTCGAGGTGGAACGCCTCGGGACGGTGTGGCTGGCGGCGGCGGCGAAGTGGCTGGCGCTTGCCGTGGCCGACCGCTCCGCGGTGGGGCGCAACCGTGTCCGCCGGTTTCTCGAGCTCATCGAGGCCAACACCACCTCGGTCGCCGATTGCATCGAACGCTTCGCCCAGCGCCCCGAGCCGCGCCGCCGCCCCCGCCGCGACGATGACGCTGTCGATGGCGACGACGACCGCGACGACGAGACGCCCGGATCGGAAGAGAGCGTCGCTGCCGCCTACGAGACTTTTACGTGGCGCGATTCGACCGACGACGGCATCGACGGTGGGATGCTCGACGTCGAAGGGGCCGGCGGCACGCCGGTGGGCGGGGTCGGCGAGGTCGAACATGCGGCCGAGTTTCTCGGGGGTCTCTTTCGGCTTTTGCGCCAGGCGGTGACGACGATCATCGCCGCCGACGTCGCCGACGGTGGCGTCGCGACGGCAGCTGAGATCGATTCAGCAAAGGCCTGGCGGCATCATCTGCGGCGCCTGCGGCGGACGTTTGTCCGGGCCGCGGGGACGATCGCCGGATCCGATCCGGTGCCCCCGCCGGGGATGCCGCCGGCGGAATACGACCGGCTCCGCTGGCAGCGGGATGCTGCCGCCGAGCATCTTGTCGATGCCGCCGTCCAGGCGACGGAAACCTTGTGGATGCTCTCCGCTCGGCTTCATGCCGGCGTCGCGCCCCGCCCGGTCGGCCCGGTCGGCCCGGCATCGGCCCCGCCCCCGGCGGCCGGCTCGACGAAGGGGGCTGTTGGGCGGCTCCTCGCCGCGATCCTCTCGGGCGATGCCGCCACGGCCCGCCACTGGCTCGAGGTTGTTCGGGGGAAGCTCGTCGGCCAGCCGGTGCTCTATGTGCCGCTATCGCGCGGCGGCCGCCCCGACCGCATCGTCCGCGCCCGGGCCCGCGAGCGGCTCCTCGAACGGCTCGCCTCGAGCCTGCCGCGGCTCGGCCTCGTGGCGGAAACCTCCGCGGTGGTCCATCTCGCCAAGGCCCTCGAGAGCCGGCGGCCCCAGGGGGCGGCGAGCGTGAGCGAGTTTGATCGGGTGTTCGAGGCGGCGACGACGGCGCTTGCCGAGCGGATCGTCGTCAGTGCCCGCGCCCCAGGTTCCGATGGCGCACTCCCCGCCGGCCCGGTCGTCACCGAGCGGATCCTCGACGGGCTCTCGCTCCTCGTCCCGCGGCTCCTCGACACCTGGATGACCCACGCGCGGCAATTGCGGCTGTCGGTCCTCGAGCGCGTCCGCGATCCGCGGGCGTTTACGGCGCTGCGGGAGTTCATCGAAGCGTACGGCGCGGGGCTGTTCACGCAGCATCTCCTCTCTCCGCCGTCGCTCCGCGGCATTCTCCGCGGAGGCGTTCGCCGTTGGCTCGAGGATCTCGTCGACCGCCATGGCAATGATCTTCCCGACCGCGGCGGGCCGCCGCGGCCCCGGGCGCTGATCGCGGGCTTGGGCGACGGCTCGATCCTCTTGAAGCAGGCCTCGGCGCGGATGCGGCTGGCGCTCGAGTGCATTGCCGAGAACCATGCCGAATACCGCGACTGGAACTCGACGACGACCCAGTCGGATAGAGGGGAATGTCTCCACATCCTCCTCGACTTCCTCCGGCTGAAAGCCGAGTACGAACGGATCGCCTGGACGCTGAGGCCTGTCAATATGGCCCACCGAGTCCTCGCCAGGCTGGGGGTGCCTGAGGCGGCCGAGGCGTGGCGCGGGAGGATGCGTGACGAGACGCAGGACACCGCCGCCGAGCTCGTCGACAAGCTCAAAAAACTCGAAGCGCAGTGGGGCGTGCGCCTGGCGTGCATTGCCGATCGGGTCAGCCGACCGTTCACGGCCGTCCTCGAGCAGGACGAGCTCGAAGCCCTCGTCGCGCCGGCCGTCGGCGAGTTGGCAAGCGGTGTCGACGACGGGGCGGGGGCCCGGTTCGAGGCCCGGGCTGTCTCGTTCATCGGGGTGGCGGGGGGCTCGGGGGTCGAGGTCCCCGATTGGCTCGACCGTCTCGGCAGCACCGTCGATCGGGAGCTCGACGCCCTCGGCAGCGACGGCCATGCCGGCCGTCCGCTGATCTCCCTCCCCGACGCCGTCCCCTGGGTGCCGATGGCCTGGGAAGACCTCCGCCAGGCCCTCGAGCCACGCACGCCCACCTGATTGACAATTCTCCCTCCCCCACAC
>CANGGC010000483.1 GCA_947453125.1 Planctomycetaceae bacterium
CAGCGCGGGAGGCCCGGAGGTCGTCCAGCGAGTCGCGGAGCCATTCGGCGACCGGCCCACGCCGTGCCCCCGACTGAGGATCGAGTTGCTGGACGACGGCCGACGCTCCTTCGGCGCATTCGATGGAGTCGCTGTCGGGGCCGCGTTCGCCTGAAGAGCCTCCCCGCGACTCCGTGGCCGGGCGCGACTCCAGCAGGGGCACGACGCGGCCCGCCGGGCCCTCGTCGGCCTCGCCGTCATACTGGACGAGCGACACGGTGGGGGCGGACATGCTCCGGGCCGTGGGGCGGATCGGGGCCGCATCAAAGGCTTCGAGCGGGAGCCTGGCGGGGGAGGGAGCCGCCGCCGAGGACGTCGGGGCTTCTCCCGCCGGGGAGGCGATGAGCACGGCCACACGGCCGGCGATCGGCTCAGCCACACGAGCGCATGCCTCGCCATCGTGGGGCTGGGAGGGGAGGTGGCGGCCAGCGGCGGCCCGACGTCCCGGGCGGATTTCCGAGAAACGCTGAGGTCTCGATGGTGCGGGGCCTTCGGCAGCTGCCGCCTCGACATCGATGCCGGCTTGGACTGCCATCCGCCTCGGAAAGGACGAAGGGCTGTCCATGTCGGGACGCAGGCTCGAATGGAGGGCATGCCCCACCAGCCCAAGGCCTGACGAGGCCACGAGGCTGGCGAGAAAAGCCACCGCGACGATTCTGCCGCCTGCCTGCTGCGACATGCCGACTCACGTCCCCGCGAGGGGAGTCATCTGGAGCGGTCGGAGCGGATTGGGCAGGACCGTCCCGCCGCATTTCTCCATCTCCTGACGTTGACCTCAACGTCAGATCGACAGGTACGGAGGGAAAAATCGATTCGGTCGGGACAACACCGTCACATCCCGCACGGCACGCAGATTTGCCAGCCTGCCTGGATTGCCAGATAGGGCGTTGCGGACGCACCAGCAGGCCGGCTCGCCGGTCAGGCTCGGAAAGGGCGCGAAGTCGGGGGGGCTGGAGCGACGGCAGGCTCCAATCTCGCGCTCCACGCATCGACGAGCGTGGGGAGATGGGCGTTGCGGTCGATGCCGTCGAGGGCATCGAGCGTCCAGCGCAGGCCGTCGATCGCGTCGTCGCCCGTTCCCCCCCAGATGGCGACGGCCCGTTCGAGGGGGGGGTCGGAGGCGGCTTCGTCCCGGCCCGGCGGGGCGCCTGAGGCGTCGCGACGGAGCGCCGAGCGGAAGAAGTCGAGGGCCGCTCCGAGGAGGATTCGGAGGCGGGCCCGACGTGGCGGCGCGTCCTTGCCAGCAGCTTCGACGCAGGCCTGCACCTCCTTCGAAAGCTCCACGCCCTGGAGTGGGCGGGCGGAGAGAAGTTTGAGGAGCCGGGCCCGAAACGCCTCGATCTCCGGATCAAGGAGGAGCCGGGCCCGGGCGATGCTCCCTCCGCTCCGCGCGGCGGCAGCGGCGATCGCGGCCGTGTCGGGGCTGGGTGTGTCGATCGCCCCGGCCGTGAGCACCCGCCGGACGATCTCCGTGTCGAGGGGGGCGAAGCGCACGATCTGCGACCGCGAACGGATCGTGGGGAGCTGGCGCTCGAGCGCCGTCCCGACGAGGATGATCACGGCACCGTCAGGGGGTTCTTCCAGGGTCTTGAGGAGGCAGTTGGCTCCCTCCTCGGCGAGGTGATCGGCATCGAGGATGATCGCCACCTTCCGGTTTCCGAGGGCCGGCCGCAGCAGGATCCGCCAGCAGAGCCCCTCGCGCATCCGGTTCTCACGGTCGCCGATGAACGCCTCGAGCGGGATCGTCGACCGGTCCTCTGGCTTCTCGATGACGTCGATGTCGGGATGACTTCCGGCGGCAGCCTGGAGACACGACACGCAGGCCCCACAGGCCACGAGCCCGGGCCGGGGTGCGAGGCAGACAAGCGCCCTTGCCAGCGCCCTGGCAAACGTCCCCTTGCCGATCCCCTCTGGCCCAAGGAACAGATAGGTGCCGGCAATCCGGGCTCGCGCCTCGGCGGCGACGAATCGCCCGACCACGTCGTCATGCCCCTCGATGCCCTGCCAGCCCATCGTGACACGTTCCCCGGGGACCATTTCGCCACACGCCACCACACCGCGACCGGCGCCCTCGTCACCCCACATGCCGCTCCACCGCGGTGCGGATCCGCACGCCCACGGTCGCCATGTCTGCCGCGGCGTCGATGATCTCGAAACGATTCTTCTGCGCGGCGGCCTCGCGGAGATAGCCTTCGCGCAGCCGGCGACGGAAGTCGTCGCCACGGCTCTCGAGGCGATCGAGGGGGCGGTCGAGGCGGAGCGCGGCGGCGGCCGGATCGAGGTCGAGGAGCAGGACCAGATCTGGGGCGATCCCTCCGGTGGCGATGCCACCGACGCTGCGGATGATCTCCGGATCGAGCGAGCCGGCGTGCCCCTGGTAAACGATGTTCGCGGGGAGGTAGCGGTCCGACACGACCCACGCGCCGCGCTCGAGCGCCGGAGCGATCACGGCGCTTACCAACTGCGCCCGGGCCGCCATGTAGAGGAGCATCTCGGTCGTCGCGCCGAGGGGAATCTCCTGGCGGTGGAGGAGGATCTGGCGGATGGCGTCGCCGGCAGGCGTCGCCCCGGGATCGCGGCAGGACACCACGTCGTGACCGCGGCCACGGAGCCATTCCACGAGCGGCGCCACCTGCGACGACTTGCCGGAGCCGTCGATTCCCTCGAGCACGATGAAGCGGGCCGTTGAGCGTGGGGCTG
Organism: Planctomycetaceae bacterium; assembly: GCA_947453125.1. Classification (GTDB taxonomy): domain Bacteria; phylum Planctomycetota; class Planctomycetia; order Pirellulales; family UBA1268; genus QWOP01. Next base: position 2,740 of record CANGGC010000483.1, read on the forward strand.
TCATGTCAGTCATGCTTTTCCCCCTTCGCCACCCGCGGCAAGGCGGATGAGCCCGAGTGGATCGGCCGGATCGAGCGCCGCGATCTTCTTCGCCGTGTCGACAGCCATGCCCTTGCGGCCTGATTCGAGGAGGGCGTGGACGAGCCCCTTGGCCGACTCGAAGAAGGGACGGTTGCCGGGGAGCGAGTAGGGGAGCGGTCGCGGATTTCCGGCCGTCTCCAGGGCCTTGAAGCCGAGTTCGACGGCCCGGCCAAAGTGGCCGCGGGCGAGCTTCGGATCATCCTCTTCAAGCGCGAGCAGGCCGAGTTGGAGGTGGGCGTCGAGAAAGTCGGGGCATTCCGAGAGAAGCCATACCAACTCCTCCCGCGCGACGTCCGGCTCGCCGGCCTCGATCATCGCCTCGACCTCCTCGAGGTCCTCGCGCCTCCGCCGCGCGCAGCGAGGATGGACGAACTCCCAGGCCGGGGCTGCAAGGCTCGGCAGCATCACCATCTCCCCTTCCCCCGCCACGGTCGTCGTCCGTCGCTCCACACGGAGGATCTTGTCGGCCTTGCCTGCC
>CANGGC010000484.1 GCA_947453125.1 Planctomycetaceae bacterium
AAGACGACGCTGGTCAATCTCCTCGGCCGCTTCTACGAGGCCCAGGAGGGATCGATCGAGATCGACGGGATCGACATCCGCCACCTCTCCACGAAGCAGCTCCGCGAGCGGCTCGGGATCGTCTTCCAGGATTCGTTCCTGTTCCGCGGGACGATCTGGAAAAATCTCTCCTACGGAAGGCCGCAGGCCACGCTCGAGCAGGGGCTCGAGGCCGCGAAGGCTGCCGGCGCCCACGACTTCCTCTGCCGCCAGCCGCTCGCCTACGAGACCCTCCTCGGGGAGCATGGCGCGGGGCTCTCCGGCGGCGAGAAGCAACGGCTCTCGATCGCCCGGACGCTCCTCTACGATCCGCGGATCCTCGTCCTCGATGAGGCGACGAGCAACATCGACGCCGAGGCCGAGAAGGCGATCCAGGAAGCGCTCGCGGTGCTCGTCCGCGGGCGGACGACGATCGCCATCGCCCACAGGCTCTCCACGCTCCGCAACGCCGACCGGATTCTCGCCTTCGACCGCGGGCGCCTCGCGGAGCAGGGGACACACGCCGAGCTCCTCGCCGCCGACGGCATCTATGCGCGGCTGGTGCGGATCCAGACGCAGGTCACGAAGCAGCCGACGGTCGACACGCTCCTCGTCGAGGAGTCGGCCCAGCCCGATGCCGCGAAGCCTGCCGAACCGGTGGCAGCCGCGGTGGAGGCCCCTCCTACGGCGATGCCGGCCAGTGGAGCGATCCGCTGGCTCGAGCCTGGCACCCACCATTTCCTCATCGGCCCGCACGACCGGATCGAACTCGAGGAGCACGGCACGCGCCTCGCGGCCGGGCTGTTCATTGTCCGCACTTTCCCCGCCTCATGCCCCGAGGACTACCTCTCGGTGCGCGGCTGGAACGAATCGGGCGACGAGGTCGAGGTGGGGATGATCCGGCGGCTGGCTGACTGGCCGGAGATCGACCAGACGGTGGTGCGCACCGGCCTCAAGCGCCGCTCCCTCGTCCGTGCGATCGACCGGGTGCATGACGTGAAGCTGGCCCACGGCTACCTCGATTTCGACGTCGACACCGACGTTGGCCGGCAGAAGTTCACCGCCCGCTGGACGCAGAGCCAGGCGATCGACTTCGGCACCGACGGCAAGATGCTCATCGACACCGAGGAGAACCGGTTTGTCGTCCGATCGATCGACGATCTCCCCAAGGCCGACCGGGAGAAGTTCCTCCAGTACGTCTACTGGTGATCGGGGCGGTCACGCGGCCCCGTTTGACACTCTCCGGCGGGCGTTCAAAAATGTTTCCGTCCCGCTCCGATCGCTGCAATTTCCAGGTCTTCGGCCGCCCCGAGAACAACAAGAGCGACCTCTGGACTTGGCACAACACCCACGGCCAGCGCCGGTTCGCCGACATCAGCGACGGCACCTCGAAGACGATCTTCCTCGCCGAGCGGAGGATGGCCTGCGGCCCCGATGCCGGGCCGAACAACAGCGACACCTTCGGCAACGCCTGGGGCCATCCGGCCGACGATCGCTACTGGCCTGTCTTCGGTCGCACGAACACGTCCTACACCAACGACCCCAACGCAGGGAACCCAGCTCAAGGGGATCCAGGCCACGGGCACGGCCACCCTCGACGGCACGCCGCTGGAGATGGGGCTGATCGTGTTCGAGCCGGAGGGCGGGGGAGAGTCGTCGAGCAGCCAGATCACGAAGGATGGCTCGTTCAAGCTCTACGACATCAAGCCCGGCCGCTACAAGGTGGCGGTGATGACATCGATGTACTCCGGGATGGCAAACCAGGGGAAGAAGGCGGCGGCGACCGCCGGCGAAGGGCGACCGGTGGCCGTCCGCGACCTCGAGGGGACACTCCGGGCGGTGCCGGCCAAGACGGAAAAGGCAGCGACTTTGGGGCTCGTCGCCGAGGTGAAGGCCGGGCAGCCGATCACGATCGCGATCGACAGTAAATAACCGGTCAGCCGTCGAGCAGGTCTTCCATGTGATCGCCGCGGACGCGGACATGCGACGCGAGGGCGACCTCGCCGTCATCGGCCTCGAGCCTCGCGATCTGCGCCGCCCCCTGCGGTTCGGTGAGATCGAGGATCACGTCGAATCGCCCCGGGCTCTCCCGGACGTCGTCCCAGGAGATCGTCACCCGGCTCATTGCCAGGATCTGCGTCACCACCCGGCGACAGCGGCCGGTGAGGACCTCCTCGACGTCGAGCGCCACCTGCCGCGGCGTGCTGATGCCGGGGGGGACGACATCCGCCAGATCGAGAACCCGCCAGGGGATGAAGCGGTCCCAATCGGTCTCGGGGTAGTCTTCGTAGGCGAGGAGCCCGGACGCGATCACGGGGCAGTCGCGCACCTCCCCGCCGGCGTCGGTGACGCGGAGCCGCACGGTGAGGATGTCGTTGATGTCCATGGCAACAAGTCTCGGGGCCGACTCGTCCGCGGTCGTCGCGGCGAGCCGCAAAGGATACCGCCGCCACCAGCCGCGCAGAAGGGCCATCGGCGATGGAGGCGGTTGTCCGCGGAGAGCCCCCTGACTGCGGAGAAACTCCGCCGCACGATGCGGCGGCCGATCGGCTCATATCGCTTCGAGCGTGCCTCGCGTAACCCCGATGCGGTTGACGGCCCGCAGCCTGGTCCAGACGTCGCGGCCAGTGCACCGCCCGGCGAGGAGATCGCGGTAGGCACGGACGATCCCGTCGACGGCCTCCACCGGCTCGTCGAGGAGCTCGACGCGGAAGTGGGCGACGCCACGGGTCAGGAGCATCGGCACCACCTCGGCACCGCTCTGGGGCACGGCGTGGAAGAGGGTGTTGCGGCAGCCGACGTCGGCCGTGAGCGGGTGCTCGACGCCGACCCGATCACGGAGCTTGACGGCATGCTCGTCGCAGGGGCGGCCGCAGTTGGTCTTGTCGGTGCCGGGGGAGAGGACGGCACAGAAGACACAGTGCTCCATGTGGAACAGGGGCATCCGCTGGTGGATCACCGGCTCGAGGACTGCCGCCGGCACCGCCGCCACGAGCTCGGCGAGCTGGTCGCGGTTGAGATCGTAGGAGGGGACGATCCGCCGCGCACCGTGGGCCCGGAAGAACGCCGCCGAGAGGCGGTTGGTGACGTTGAGGGAGAAGTCAGCATCGACCGGAGTGCCCTTGGCGTGGAAGAAGTTCAGGGCGGCGAAGTTCCGCACGAGCACTCCGTCCGGTTGCTGCTTGTGCATCAGCTCGAAGATGCCGTTCTCCCCCGGCTTGTGGATCCGCGGGGTCGCGGTGCGGATCGTGCACCCGGCGCGGCGGACGACCTGCACGGC
>CANGGC010000485.1 GCA_947453125.1 Planctomycetaceae bacterium
CGCCAACGCCTGGGCCGGCCACATCGCCCGCTCCGACGAGCGGATCGCGGCGGTCTTCGAACAGTGGCGTAATCCCCCCCCGGGGCAGAAGCCTCTCGAGAGCCCGCTCGAAAAGAACTCGGAGCTCATGCAGACGCTCCTCGCCGAGACGCCGTGGGTGCGCGAGGCAGTCGACGAACGCGAGGCCCGGCATCGCATCGGCCTCCTCTTCGACGCCAACCGGGCGGCCGACGAGCAGGCTTCGGCGCTGCGGCGCCTCGAAGGAATGCGAGCCAGCGACGGCGGCTGGCCCTGGTTCCCTGGCGGCCGCACCTGCACGCCGGTGACGCTCTCGATCCTCGCGGGCTTCGGCCGGCTCCGGGCCGCCGGGGTCGATCTCGACCTCCAGCCGGCGCTCGCCACGCTCCCCTGGCTCGACGGTCAGTTTGTCGAGTGGCGGAATGAAGCGAAAAAAAGAGGACGGGGGGAGCCGACGATCGACTCTGGTGTTGCGCTGGCCCTTTACGCTCGGAGCTTCTTTACGGCCGACGTGCCTCCCCAGGGGGACGCCGCCGCCGCGATCGACTTCTGGCGCAACAACGCGCGGATGACCTGGATGAAGGTCGACGCCCGCCGCTCGCAGGGGCATCTGGCGATCGCGCTCGCCCGTGGCGGCGACCGGGAAACGGCGCTCTCGATCATCGACAGCCTCCGGCAGCGGGCCGTCGATGCCGACGTGAAGCCTGGTGAAGAGAAGGACGCCTGGCAGGGGATGTGGTGGCGCGATCCCCATCCGGCCTGGTGGCAGTGGGCGGCGGCGCCGATCGAGACGCAGGCGATCATGATCGAGGCCTTCGACGAGGTGGCCGGCGATCGCGAGGCCGTCGAGGCGCTCAAAGTCTGGCTCCTGTCACAGAAGCGCACGAGCCGGTGGCGCGGCAACCGGGCCACGGCCGATGCCGTCGGCGCGCTCCTCGGCCGCGGCGAGGATCTCCTCGCTTCGACGGAGCTGGTGACAATCGACGTCGGTGGCGAGAAGCTCGCGCCGGGAAACGATGGCACGCCTCGGGCCGAGGCGGGGACGGGCTTTCTGGAGACGAGGTTCACGCGCCGTGAGATCGAGCCGAGGATGGGGAATGTCACGCTCTCGCGGAAGGAGAAGGGGCTCGCCTTCGGTGGCGTCCATTGGCAGTATTTCGACGACATCGACAATGTCCCGGCGGTGGGCCGGGCGGAGCTGGCGATCGACAAGCAGTTGTTTGTGAAGCGGCAGACGAAGGCCGGGCCGGAGCTCGTGGCCGCGGCCGCGGATGGCACGACGCGCGTCGAGGTGGGGGATGAGCTCGTTGTGCGGCTCGTCGTGACGAGCGACCGCGATTACGAGTTTCTCGAGCTCTTCGACCACCGCCCGAGCCTCACCGAGCCGGTCGACGTCCTCTCGGGGTGGCGGTGGGCCGACGGGGCCGGCTGGTATCTGGCGATCCGCGATGCCTCGACGCAGCTGTTCTTCGAGCGGCTGCCGCGCGGGACACATGTCTTCGAGTATTCGCTCCGAGCGGCCCACCGGGGCACGGCCTCGAGCGGGTTCGCCTCGATCCGCAGCCGCTATGCGCCGGAGTTCTCCGCCCACTCTGGTTCCGTCGGTCTGGAGGTGGAGTGAGCGGCGGCGTGGTATCCTCCCGGCCATGAGCAACCCACAATCACCATCGCGCGGGCCCCGCCGTGACGAGGACAGCGCGGCTGTGAGCGCTGAGCTCGCCCGCGAGCGCAACCGGGAGGCGGCCGACCGCACGCTGCTCGCCTGGATCCGCACGAGCCTGGCGATGGTCAGCCTCGGCTTCGGTATCGAGCGCTTCGGCCAGGCGGCGATGAGCCTCGACGGTGGGGGTTTCTCGCCGCTCAAGACTCGGTTCTACGGGGCGACGCTCATGGCCCTGGGGATCGTGGCGACGCTCGCCGGGATGTGGGAGCACCGGCTCGTTCTCCGCGCGGTTTCCGAAGACGACTACCGCTATTCCGAGCGGCCGCCGATCGCGCGCTGGCTCGGGGCCGGGCTCGTTGTCGTGGGGATCGCCGGGCTGGCCACGATGCTGGTCACCTTCTGACTCTGAGGAGCCGCCGTGGTCTGGGATCATGTCTACGATCCGCTCGGTTCTCCACTCCTCTCCACGCTCGTGGCGATGCTACCTCTGGTGGTGTTGCTGGGATTACTCGCCGGCTGCGGGTGGTCGGCGCAGCGTGCGGCGCTCGCCGGTCTGCTCACGGCCCTCGGCGTGGCCGTCGGTGTCGTCGGGATGCCGCTCGATGCGGCGGCGGCGGCCACGCTCTACGGCGCCTGCTTCGGGCTCTTCCCGATCGGCTGGATCATCGTCACGGCGATGTTCCTCTACAGCCTGTCGGTGGAGGCTGGTGCCCTTGACGTCATGAAGCGTTCGGTGACCCGGCTCTCGGCCGATCACCGCATCCAGGCACTTCTGATCGCTTTCTCCTTCGGCGCGTTCCTCGAGGGGGCCGCCGGCTTCGGCGCGCCTGTGGCGATCTCGGCGGCGCTCCTCACCGGCGCCGGGTTCCCCGCCTTTGAGGCGGCATGCCTCGCGCTCATCGCCAACACGGCGCCAGTCGCGTTCGGTGCGCTGGGAACCCCGATCGTCACCCTCGCCAAGGTCACCGGCCTCGAAGAGCAGGCGATCTCGGCGATGGCGGGCCGTCAGCTCCCGTTCTTCTCGCTCATCGTCCCGGCCTGGATGGTGGTGACGATGGCGGGCTGGAAGGGGCTCGTCGGCGTCTGGCCTGCGGTCCTCGTCTGCGGGGCCTCATTCGCGCTGGTGCAGGCGGGCGTTGCGAACCTCGTCGGCCCGGCGCTGGTTGACGTCGTCGGCGGGCTGGTGAGCCTCGCCTGCCTGGCGGCATTCATGCGGGTCTGGCAGCCGCGGGATTGCTGGCGCTACGACGCGGCGGAGATGCCATCCCCGGCAACCGGCCTCGAGGCGCTCGATCCTCCGGCCAGGATCGTGTGGGCCTGGATGCCGTGGGTGTTTCTCTCGCTGGCCGTGTTCGCCTGGGGATTGCCGGCGGTGAAGGCCGGTCTCGAAGCCAAGCCGGGGAGTGCCGTGGCGGCGTTGGTGCCGGTCGCGGCGGTGGCGCCGGAGTTCCCCGTGCCCCGCCTCCACGAGGCGGTCGCGAAGGTCGCGCCCGCGACCCATCTCGACCGCGAGCTCGAGCGTGCCATCTACCGGCTCAACTGGCTCTCCGCCGCCGGCACCGGCATCCTCCTGGCGGCCCTAGTCGCC
>CANGGC010000486.1 GCA_947453125.1 Planctomycetaceae bacterium
GCCCCGGGGGGCTTCTGTCACAATTTGCTGAGTCCTGCATCTGCTGCCGTCCGGAGCCTCGCCATGCCTCGACCGATCACGCTGTTCACCGGCCAGTGGGCCGATCTGGCCCTCGATGACCTCGCCCGGAAAGCGCGCGAGTTCGGCTACCAGGGGCTCGAGCTGGCCTGCTGGGGCGATCACTTCGATCCCACCCGGGCGCTCGAGGAGGCCTCGTACTGCGCCCAGAAGCGCGACCAACTCGAGCGCCACGAGCTCTCTGTGCATGCCATCTCTTCCCACCTTGTCGGCCAAGCCGTCTGCGACCGAATCGACGAGCGCCACAAGGCGATCCTGCCGGCGCATGTGTGGGGCGACGGCAACCCTGACGGAGTCAATCGCCGCGCGGCCGAGGAGATGAAGCGGACGGCGCGGGCCGCCAAGAAACTCGGCGTCAGTGTCGTAAACGGCTTCACCGGCTCGTCGATCTGGCATCTCCTCTACGGCTTTCCGCCGGTGTCGACGGCGATGGTCGATGCCGGATTCGCCCAGTTCGCCGATCGCTGGCACCCGATCCTCGATGTGTTTGCCGAATGCGGCGTCCGCTTCGCGCTCGAGGTCCACCCCTCGGAGATCGCCTACGATCTGGTCACCGCCGAGCGGGCCCTCCAAGCGCTCGGGCGTCGCGAGGAGTTCGGATTCAACTTCGATCCCAGCCATCTCCACTGGCAGGGGGTCGATCCGGTCGAGTTTCTCCGCGCCTTCCCCGACCGCATCTATCACGTCCACATCAAGGACGCGATCACCACTCTCAACGGCCGCTCCGGCATCCTCTCGAGCCACCTCGGCTTCGGCGATCCGCGCCGCGGCTGGGACTTCCGCTCCCCTGGTCGCGGCGGGATCGACTTCGAGTCGATCATCCGTGCGCTCAATCAAGCCGGCTACCAGGGGCCGCTGTCGGTGGAGTGGGAAGACAGCGGCATGGACCGCGAGCATGGCGCCGCCGAGGCCTGCCAATTCGTCAAGAACCTCGACTTCACCCCCGCCGGGCGGGCCTTCGACGCCGCCTTCGCCGAGGATTCCTGATGCCCTTTTTCCGCCCGACTCTCGTGGCTGTGATGCCCGTGCTGGCTGTCACGCTGACGCTCACGACGCGGCTGTGCGCCGACGACGGCGCCGACGCCGAGCCCACCCCCCCGCGGCCGCGGATCACGGCGGTGGACGCAGCCGACGAGGAGGAAAAGAAGGATTCCGCCGGGCCGACGCTCGACGACGCCGCCTGGCGGAAGACGCTCGACGCCCTGGCCACACGGGCCGCCGCCCGCGGCCATGACGCGCTCGCCGCCTACATCCGCGATTGGGAGACTCAAGAGTTCACCGACCGTCAGATCGTCGTCACGATCCCCTCCCGCCTCGAGACCCCGGACTGGATCAACGAGGCCCAGACGCCGCTGTGGGGGGAGTTTGTGGCGGCGCGGCGGCGCCATGCCGAAGCGACCTTCGCCCTCGCCGTCGAGGCGGCGGAGGCCCACGACCGGCCCCGCACCCGAGAGGAGCAGCGGGCCGACAGCGAGGCCGGCCCGAAGCCGCTGGCCCGGCGCGGCGGGGAAGCGATCGCGCTGCTCCACCGCACCCTCCGCGACGATCCCGATCATGACCGCGCCCGCACCATCGGCAGCTGGGTGAAGCGCGGGGAGGATTGGGTCTCGACGTCGGTGGCCAAGCGCCTCGACCGGGGCGAGGAGTTTGACGCGGCCTTCGGCTGGCTCCCCCGCGGCCGCCTCGAGCGCTACCGGGCGGGGGAGCGGTACGAATCGGGGAAGTGGGTGAAGGCAGCCGACGACGACGCCGTGCCGCGGACGCTCAAAAAACCGTGGCGGTACGAGAGCGATCACTGGCGGATCCGATCGTCTGCGCCGCCGGCTGCGGCCGCCGCCCTGGCTTCCGAGCTCGAGACATCGCTCCTCATCTGGCAGCAGGTCTTCGGGGCCTACGCCTGGGATCCAGCCGAGCTCGAGCGCCGCTTCAAGGGGCGGGGACGGATGCCGGTCCGCGATCCCTACGCCGCCGTCCTCGTCCCGTCGCGGGAGGAGTATGTCGCCGAGGTGACGAAGTTCGAGCCGGCGGCGATCCGCAGCGATGCCATCTATTGGATGCCGACGAAGACGGCCTGGTTTGCCGTCATGCCTGGCGACGGCGACGACGCCGCCACGGCGGAGGCGCGCACGATCCGCCATGAGGGAGCGCATCAGCTCTTTGCCGAGGCCCGCTCGACGAGCCCCCTCACCGGCGAACGCTGCGGCTTCTGGGCGATCGAGGCCGCCGCCTGCTACATGGAAAGCGCCGTGCCGACGCCCTTCGGCTGGACGCTCGGCGGCCCCGACGCCGGCCGCGTGCCGGCCGCCCGCGAGCGCCTCCTCGACGACGGCTTCCAGATCCCGCTCGAGGAGCTTGCCGCACTCGGCCGCCGCGAGCTTCAGGCTGACGAGCGCCTCCCGCAGATCTACAGCCAGATCTCCGGGCTCGCCGATTTCTTCATCAATGGCCAGGGGGGACGCTACCGCGAGGCCTTCATCGAATACCTCGAGCGGGTCTACACCGGGTCAGTCTCCCCCGACACCCTCGCCCAACTCTGCCGCCGCACCTACCCGCAGCTCGACGACGAATACCGCCGCCACTTGGCTCGTTGACGCCGGTTCCCAGACGATCCTAAACTTCCCGCCACGCAGCCCACGCCCCCTTTTCAGGACCCGTCCATGGCCTCCGACATCGACCGTCTCGCGATCGACACCATCCGCACCCTGTCGATGGACGCGGTCGAAGCCGCCAAGAGCGGCCATCCCGGCACCCCGATGGCACTGGCGCCGGTCGCTTACACCGTCTGGAAGGACTTCCTCCGCTACGACCCAGCAGACCCCGCCTGGCCCAACCGCGACCGCTTCGTGCTCTCTTGCGGCCACGCGTCGATGCTCCTCTATTCGCTCATCCACCTCGCCGGCATCCGCCGCGGCCACACCGAGGAGCCGGCCGTGTCGCTCGACGACATCCGCCGTTTCCGGCAGATCGGCAGCGTCTGTGCCGGCCACCCCGAGCACCACATGACCTCGGGGATCGAGACCACCACCGGCCCCCTCGGCCAGGGCTGCGGCAACTCCGTCGGGATGGCGATCGCCTCCCGCTGGCTCGGCGCCCGCTACAACGCCCCCGGCCGCACCCTCTTTGACTACGACACCTACGTCATCTGCAGCGACGGCGATCTCATGGAGGGCGTGGCCTCCGAAGCC
>CANGGC010000487.1 GCA_947453125.1 Planctomycetaceae bacterium
CGTCAGGGCGACGGCGGCGACGACGGAGAGCGTGCGGAACGAGAAGAGCGAACGGATCACTGGAAGTAGCTCCTTGGCAACGAGAACCCGGGCGGATGCCCGGAACGATAGAAGACGGAATCCGGGCGGATGCCCGGAACGAAGGAAGACGGAAATCGGTCAGTTCGGAGGTCCGGGATCACCGGGGCCGTCCGCGGGGACAGGGATCATGGCCGCTGCCTGCGGATCGTGCAAACGGGACACGGAAGGTGGTTGGATTCCTGGGGAGAAATCGAGGTTTTTCAGGAGGCGGAGCGGGCTGAGACAAGCCGCAGCGAACCCCCTGAAGGATTAGTGGTGATGAACGGAAGCCCCAATGAACAGGGCGGACAAGAAGGTGAAGATATAGGCCTGGAGGAAGGCGACGAACAGTTCGAGGACGCTGAACAGCGTGGCGCTGACGACGCTGATCCCGGTGACCGTGCCCCACATCCCGGTCGAGAGGGCCGCCGCCGCGGGGATCAGGGCCATGATCCCGAGGAGCACCAGATGCCCGGCGACCATGTTCGCGAGCAGTCGGACGGCGAGGATCAGATGTTTGATCACGAGGCCGAGGAGTTCGATGCCGAACAGCCCGAGCGAAATCACGATTTTCAAGGGGAAGAGGTAGGACGGCATGTCGATCGGCGGGACGAGGTTTTTGAAGTAGCCCGCCAGTCCCATCGCCTTCACGCCGCCGACAAACCCGCCCAGGAAGGTGGCCGCGGCCAAGGCGAGCGTCACCGAGAACGACGCGGTCGGCGAGCCGGCCCAGGGGACCATGCCCAGGAGATTGCAGCCGAGAATGAAGAAAAAGAGCGTCCAGAGGAGGGGGACAAACTTGTCGCCATCGTGGTGGACATGGCCATGCTCGTCGGCGTGGGCATGCTTGTCATCAATCGCCGGCCGGGCGATCTGATCGCGGACAAACAGCAGCATCACCTCGAGGAGGTTTGCCAGCCGCCCCTTGGCGGGAGCCCCCGAGGCGATCCGCTTGGCGAGCCACGTGAAGAGGAGAAGGATCGCGCCGCCGACGGCGAGTTCAAGGAGCATGTACTTCGAGACCCCCACGCCCGTTTTCATGGCGTAGAGGCTGTCGAGTTGGCCAAAAGGTTGCGGAATCAGCACCTTCCCCGACATTGCCTCGTTGAACTCAGTCAGCGACGGCATCGGGTGATGGTCGCGCTCGTAGGGTGCGCGAAGAAACTCCGGCACGTCCTCGAGCGTTTGCCAGTCGCGCCGCCAGAGCGCCTTCGGCACCTCGAAGAAGTAGGAATCTTTGAGGTGATAGATCGGGTTGTGGTCGGACATGAAGCGAATCTCGGGCGTCGGTGTCGGGGGGTGATCTCACGCCCCCGGTCGGGGGCGAAGGGGACCCTTCGGCCCCCACATGATGTGCAGAAGAATGTCGGTGGCAAGGAGGGTGAGGTAAAAAACGACCAAAAGCCCACCGGCACCCGCTGCCCGCAGCCTTCCGGCCGCCGGTGCCGAGGTCGGATCGACGGACAGCCATCCAAGCAGGAGCAGCGGGAGGAGGAGGCGGAGGGCGATCCCGCCAAGGGAGCCAGAGACTGCCAGCGCGGGCCCCCCTGCGCCAAGCCGGGCCACGAACCAGCCTCCCAGGCTCGACACACCGCACACCCCTGCCACGAGAGCCACGGCTCGGAGCCACTCCGGGCCCCCGAATCGGGTCGGGCCGCCGTGGGCGATCGCGGCGGCTGAGACGAGGGCCAGAACGGCGAGGAGGATGCCCGCCCCGAGGAGCGTTTTTTTTCCACTCTCGGCTGGGGCGGAGCTGGTGTCGGCGCTGGTCGGGGTTCGGTCAGTCATGCCCGGTCCCCTTCCCCGGTTCATCGGGGGGGGAAGGGATCCGGTAGCGCTTCGTTTTTTTGGGTCGATAGGGCTTCACGCTGTTGCCGATCTGGACGAGCCAGACGAGCGCGGCTGTGAACCCGAAAATGAGCCCCACCGGCCCGAGAAAGCGGGTGCCGAACCGGCTGTCGAGCCAGGTGCCGCCCACCCCGGGGAGGAACATCGCCAGCCCGATGGCGAGGATCCGCGACGCCCAAGCGAAGGCCTCCCCCACCGGCGAGGCGGCGTCGTCCGGCGTGGAGGAAAGGCTCCCTGCCGGCTCGGGATTGTCTGGCGGTTCGGGGCTCTGAGGCATTGGCGTGGCGGAGCACGGGGGCGGGGGGGCTCTGCCGGGATCGTCCCGGCAGGGCTTTGGAGAGTATGACTCTCCTCGTGGAGGGCCGCCACGGGAATGCCGGCTGCGCCCCCGATACAAAAGGGAACTTGCCGCATGTCCCAACGCAAGCAGCGTCGTCGTCGTCGTCACCGTCGTCCGGATCTGGCCGGCACGCTCCCGCCGGAGCCGACCGCGGCCGGGGCCGCGACGCCGGCGGTCCTCCGGCTTCTCGGATGTGATCCGACGACGAGCGCGGAGTCGACGGTGCTCCGGGCCGACGAGCTGACGATCGCCCGGGAAACCTGGCCAGTGCTGTGGATCGATGTCGAGGGGCTCGACGATCCGGTCACGACGCGGATGATTGGCGACGTCTTCGAGATCAGCGATCTGGCGCTCGAAGATGCCGTTACTCCTGACGAGCGGCCCAAGGTCGAGATTTTCGGGCATCAGGTGCTCATCGCCGCCCGGACGGTGCGGCATGACGGGCAGCAAATCGTCACCGATCCGGTCTGCATCTTCCTCGGCGACCGCTATGTGATCACGTTCAGGGAGCGGTTGGCCCACGATCCGTTCGCCGCCGTCCGGCAGCGGATCCGGCATGGCCGCACTCGGATCGGCCACGAGGGGGCCGACGCGCTGTGTGCGCTGCTGATGGATGTGGTGATTGACGGCTATTTCCCCGTCCTCGAGCAGTTCGGCGACAGGCTCGAGGACCTCGAGGAGGAGGCCCTCGACCGGCCGTCGCGGACGGCGCTTGCCGGGATTCATGATGTCCGCAACGACCTGATGACCCTGAGGCGTGCCCTCTGGCCGACACGCGATCTCCTCCACGCCCTCGGCCGCGAGCCGACGTCGCTGGTGGGGGATCATGCCCGGGCCCACTTCCGCGACTGCTACGACCACACGATGGAACTGCTCGACCTCATGGAGGCCTATCGCGAGATCGGCAGCGACCTCCGCGACATCTATCTGGCGAGCATCAACAACCGGATGAACGACGTCATGAAGGTGCTGACGGTGATAGCCACGCTCTTCATGCCGCTGACGTTCATCACC
>CANGGC010000488.1 GCA_947453125.1 Planctomycetaceae bacterium
CAGCGCCGCCGGATCGCTGACGCGCGGCGGGGCCGCATAGGCGCGGATCGAATCGGGGACGACGTCGACCATGTCACGCGGCAGTTCGATGTAGACAGGACGCTTCTGTCGGAAGCAGACGTCGAGGACCCGATCGATCTCGCGGAAGGCGGTGTCGGGATCGGTGAGCTCGGCGCAGGCCGCGGTCACTTTCTCGAAGACCTCGAGCTGCGTCGACCATTCGCGGACGCAGTGGTGGAGGAGGGGGCGATCGCTCCGCTCGCTCAAGCCCGGGGCACCGGAGATCACCACCACCGGACTCTTTTCTGCCCAGGCGCCGGCGGTCGAGTTGACCACCGAGAGCCCCCCCACGCCGTAGGTGACGCACAGCGCGCCGATGCCGTTGATCCGGGCGTAAGCATCGGCGGCGTAGCCGGCGCAATCCTCGCGCGTGCAGTTGACCAGTTCGAGCGGGCTCTGCTCGAGCATCGAGTAGAAGCCGAGGACGTAGTCACCCGGCACGCCAAAGACGTGGCGGAGCGAATAGTCGCCGAGTCTGCGGATCAGGTATTCCCCGATCGACAGTTGCGTGACGCTCCGGGAACGGTCGGCGTGGCGCTGTGGGCGCTTGGTCATGATTCTCCCCTTCTCACCACACCGTCTTGCCACCATTGACGGCGATCGTTTGACCGGTCACGAAGGCCGCCTCGTTGCTGGCGAGATACGCCGCCGCCCAGCCGACATCCTCCGGGATCCCCCAGCGGGCGGCGGGCACCGTGGCCAGGTAGGCGTCCTTGTCGGCCTGCGGATCATTTTCGTGGCGCTCCACGGGGATCCAGCCCGGCGCGATCATGTTGACGGTGACGCCGTGCGGGGCGAGCTCGCGGGCCATGCTCCGCGACCAGCCTGTCTGGCCCCCCTTGGCGGCGACGTAGGCGGAGAAGGGGGAGACGCCGAGGAGGAAGACTTCGCTCGTGATATTGATGAGTCTCCCGGTGCCACGCTCCTTCATCGAGGGAAGGGCGCGGCGGGCGAGGAGGTAGGGGCTCTTTACGAAGAAGTCGAGCATCTCCTGGTAGAAGGCCCAGTCGTAGTCCTCGATCGGCTTTTGTGGCTGAGCTGGCGTGGCGTTCATGACGACGATGTCGACGGCCCCGAGCATCCGCTCGATCCCCATGAACATCCCGTCGATCTCGGCGGAGTCGGTGACGTTGGCCCGGTAGAGGTCGGCAGTCACCCCGGCATCGCGGACCTCATGGAGCGCCTTCTCGGCGCGGCCCTGGTTGTTGGCGTAGTTCATCGCCACCTTGGCACCGGCGAGTCCCAGGCACTTGGCGGTGGCGAGGCCGAGGCCGGTCGACGATCCGGTCACGAGCGCCACCTTGCCGGCGAGGGAGAACGGGGGGCGGGCAGGGGGAGGGGAGACGGGCATGGTGGAGGTGATTGGGTTTTGGGGAATGGGAATCGGGGCCCGGGCTTCGCCATGATAACGGGGGAGGCTCGCGGCGTTGCAGGCACACTCCCCCGGGGGAAAACCGGCCACGCCCGGGCCACAGTCAGAAGGTAGAATGCCCCTTCCCCGCTTGGCAGGAGGTGCCGTGACGATTCACCCTTTTCGACATCCGTGGGCCCTGGCTGCCGTCATGGTCGGTGCGTTGCTGTGTGCCATCGCGGCAGACCAGTCCGCCGCTGCTGACCCCGTCGATTTTTCCCGCGACATCCAGCCGCTCCTCGCCCGCCGCTGCCTCTCCTGCCACGGCCCCGACACGCAGGAAGGGGGCCTCCGCCTCGACTCCGCTGACGGGGCAACGAGCGAGCTTCCCTCCGGGGGCCGGGCGATCGTACCGGGAGGTGCCGACACGAGCTTGATCCTCAAGCGGATCGTCTCCACCGACCCCGACCTGCAAATGCCCCCGGAAGGCCCGCGGGTCACCCCGGCTCAGGTGGCGTCGCTGCGAGCTTGGATCGCCGAGGGGGCCGAGTGGAAGGAACACTGGGCCTTCCGTGTGCCGAGCCGGCCGCCGGTGCCGGCGATCGATCCGGCGGCCGTCCCCAACGACGGCGTCGCGCCGACGCCGATCGATGCGTTCGTGCTCGAGGGTCTCGCCAAGAAGGGGCTCACCGCTCCGGCGCTCGCCGACAAGCAGACACTGCTGCGGCGCGCGACCTACGACCTCACCGGCCTGCCGCCGAGCGAGGCCGACATGAACGCCTTTCTTGCCGACGAGGCACCGGGGGCGTGGGAGCGCGCCGTCGATCGGCTCCTCGCTTCGCCCCATTACGGCGAGAAGTGGGGGCGGCACTGGCTCGATCTGGTGCGCTATGCCGAGACGAACTCCTTTGAGCGTGACGGCGACAAGCCCCATGCCTGGCGCTACCGCGATTACGTCATCCGTTCCTTCAATGACGACACACCGTTCGATCGGTTCACGCTCCAGCAGCTCGCCGGCGACGAGATCCCCAATCCTTCCCCCGACGATTTTGTCGCCACCGGCTACCACCGGCTCGGGCTCTGGGACGACGAGCCGGCCGACCGGCTCCAGGGGCGCTTCGACTGGCTCGACGATCTCGTCGCCACCACCGGCCAGACGTTCCTCGGGCTGACCGTCAACTGCGCCCGCTGCCACGATCACAAGATCGACCCGATACCGCAGAAGGACTATTACAGCCTGCTGTCGTTCTTCATGAATGTCACGCCGATGGGCAATGGCGGCGATCAAATCGAGCGGCCGCTGTTCGCCGATGCCGCGGCCAAGGCCGCCTACGACTCGGCCGTGGCCGATCTCGCGAAGCGCCGCGACGCCGCCCAGGCCGAGGTGACATCGCTCGAGAACCGCTTCCGCGAGGAGTATGAGAAGCGCTCCGCCGACGGCGTGGCGGCCAGCGACCTCGACGATCTCCACTTCCGCTTCTACCGCGACAGCTGGGAGAAGCTCCCCGACTTCGATCAGCTCAAGGCGGAGGAAGAGGGGGACGTGGCGGGAAATCTCCTCGACATCGGTGTGGCGCCGTCCCTTCGGCCGCACGCCTTCGGCTATGTCTTTACCGGTGTTCTCAAGGTGCCCGCCGCCGGCGAGTACACCTTCACCCTCGACTCCGACGACGGCTCGCGGCTCACCCTCGGGGGAAGCACCGTCCTCGAGTACGACGGCATCCACGGCGTGGGGAACGCACGGACGGCGACGGTGAAGCTCGAGGCCGGCCGCGTCCCCTTCCGCGTCGACTACTTCCAGGGGCCGACCGGCGACAAGGGGCTCCTGCTCTCTTGGAGCCCCGCCGG
>CANGGC010000489.1 GCA_947453125.1 Planctomycetaceae bacterium
CGTCATCCTCGGCCACGGCTCCTCGTCGCTCAACAATCCCCACGAGAGCGCCTACCACTGCGGTGCCTGCGGCGGCGGGCCCGGCGGGCCCAACGCCCGGGCCTTCGCGCTGATGGCCAACGACCCGCGCGTCCGTGCGCTTCTCGCCGACGGCGGGCTGTCGATCCCCGATGACACGGTGTTTCTCGGCGGCATGCTCGACACCTGCGCCGACACCGTCACTTGGTATGACACGGCCCGCGTGCCGGCCAGCCACGCCGACGATCTCGCCCGCCTCCACCGGGCCTGCGAGCACGCCTGTGGCGCCGATGCCCAGGAACGCTGCCGGCGCTTCGACTCCGCGCCGACAGGCCCGACGGCGGCAATAGCCCGGGCCCATGTCGAGGGGCGCGCCGTCGACTTGGCTCAGGTGCGGCCGGAGCTGGGGCATGCCACCAACGCCGTCTGCATCGTCGGCCGGCGGCAGCGGACGCGCGGGCTCTATCTCGACCGCCGCGCGTTCCTCGTCTCCTACGATCCCGATTCCGATCCCACCGGCGAGATCCTCACCCGGACGCTCGCCGCCGTCGGCCCGGTCGCCTCCGGCATCAATCTCGCCTACTACTTCTCCGCCGTCGACCGCCTCCGCTTCGGCTGCAACACGAAGCTCCCCCATAACATTGCCGGCCTCGTCGGCGTCATGGATGGCCATGCCAGCGACCTGCGCACCGGGCTCCCCTGGCAGACGGTGGAGATCCACGAGCCGATGCGGCTCCTGCTGGTCATCGATGCCCCGGCGGAGCGGATCCTCGCTGCCGCCGAGCGGCTCCCGGGGGTGAAGCACTTGTTTGTCAACGGCTGGGTGCAGCTGGCGGTGTGGAAGGAGGACGGCACGCTCGATCTCTTCGACGGCGCCACCTTCCGCCACCATGCGCGGGAGAACTCCCGGCTGCCGATCGTCGATCGCTCGATCACTTGGTTCAGAGGAAAGCGCGGCCATCTCCCGCCGGCGCAAGTGTTGGCGGCGGCGACGCCGGCCCGTCGGCGGCAGCCATCGGGCCTCCGTCCGGCGGCGGTCGGAGATGGCCCGACGGGGTGAGGAGCCGGTCCAGGGTCGGGTCCAGGGGCGGGTCCAGGGTCGGTGGTATGCTCGGGAAAAGTCGGCGGAGCAAGTCAGCCCTGCCGGACCCTCCGGAGCCCTTGCTGTGACCATCTCCCGCACCCAGTCCGGGCGCTTGTCGCTCTCCCGCTGCTTTGGCCCTGTGCTCTGCCTCGTTGTGATGGCGATTCGGGCAGCGGCCCTCGCCGACGCACCGCCGACCCCGGACGATTGGCCCTGCTGGCGCGGACCGACCCACGATGGCCAGGCGAGTGCCGGGCAGGTCGTGCCGCACTCCTGGGGCGACGCCGAGCATGTCGTCTGGACGGTCGATGTTCCCGGCCGTGGCAACGGCTCGCCGACGGTCGTGGGGAGCCGGGTGTATCTCGCCACCTGCGACGAGGCGACCGGAAGCCAGTCGGTGCTCGCGTATGACCGGGCCACCGGCAAGCCGCTCTGGCAGCGGCAGGTCCACGCCGCAGGGGCGATGCGGAAGAATGAAAAATCGACCGGCGCCTCGACGACCGTTTCTGCCGACGATGGCCGCCTCTTCATCACCTTTCCCAACTCCGACGCCGTCTTCTGCACCGCCCTCGACCCCGACGGCACGATCCTCTGGCAGACGCGCGTCTGCGATTACGCGATCCACCAGGGTTACGGCGCCTCGCCGCTGGTCCATGACGGCCGCGTGTTTGTGATCGCCGACCACAAAAACCGGGGCCGCGTCGCAGCGCTCGATCCGGCCACCGGCAAGGTGCTGTGGGAGAAGGAACGGCCGCCGGCCCCCAATTACTCCTCCCCCGTCGTTTGGAAACTCTTCGGCCGCGATCAGCTGATCCTCACCGGCTGCGACAAGGTGGCGGCGCTCGATCCGGCCACCGGCGAGACGCTCTGGGAGAAGGAGGGGGCGACGACGGAGTGCGTCACGACCACGGTCACCGACGGCGAACGCGTCTATTCCTCCGGGGGCTATCCCCGCAACCACATCGCCGCCTACCGGGCCGACGGCTCCGGGACGATTTCCTGGGAGAACGGCGAGCGCGTGTATGTTCCCTCGCTCCTCTATGCCCACGGCCACCTCTACGCGATCCTCGATGCCGGGATCGCTGCCTGCTTCGATGCCGCGACAGGTGAGGAGAAGTGGAAGCAGCGGCTCGGCGGTAACTTTAGCGCCTCGCCGGTGATGCTCGGCGACACGGTCTTCGCCACGAGCGAGGCCGGCCAGACCCACGTCTTTCGAGCGACGCCGGAGAAGTTTGAGGAACTGGCCGTCAATCGGCTCGGCGACGAGACGTTCGCGTCGCCGGCGCTCTGTGGCGGCAGGCTCTATTTCCGCGTCGCCGTCACCAGCGGCGACAAGCGTCAGGAGAAGCTCGTCTGCATCGGCAAGCGCTGAGCCGGTGCGGAGTGGGCGTTCTCGGATGACGGTCAGCGGGTTTGCGTGGCCGTGGGGCGAGCCGCCCGATCGGCCCGGCGCCGGACGGTGTTGCCGTAGACGTGGAGCGGACGGTTGGGGCGCGCGGTTACCGGCGTGCTCTTGATCTGCTCGCGGGTGTCGCCGAACGTGATCACACGGGGGTCGAAGTCCTTGGCGGAGACGGTGCCGAGGTCAATCAGCCCGGCGACGAGCGTCGCGGCGATCACGACTCGGGTGACGGTGCCGAAGGAGGCGAGCCTGGCGGGATGGGGCATGGCGGGGGATCCTGATCGTGGGGACGCTGTCGGAAGCGGGGCGGGACTGTGGCCTGATCGATCTCCTCTCGTGCCACCCCTTCATCTTGGAATCGGTCGGTCGATTCCGGCAACTCAAAGCCGCCGGCACCGAGCGGTGAAATTGGCAGATTCCGTACGGCCCGACCGGGGGACAGAGGACGGCGATCATGGCTCCCTCTTTGAAGCATTCTCCCGCCGGGGCGGCGCCGGGGCCGCGGCAGGGCCGCCGATTCCGGGTCTGCGGCGTGGTCCAGGGGGTCGGCTTTCGCCCCTGGATCTGGCGGCTGGCCACGGGCCTCGGCCTCGATGGCTGGGTGGAGAACGACTCTTCAGGGGTGACGATCGAGATCGAAGGGGAGGAGGCTGCCGTCGCCGCGTTCGAGCGGGCCTTGCGTGGCTCTCCCCCGCCGCGGGCGCGGATCGAGGGGATCGATGTCGTGACGCTCCCCCCCCGCGGAGCCTTTACC